>NZ_JANODC010000001.1:0-5140 GCF_031412495.1 Rhizobacter sp.
GAACGGGAAGCGCGCCAGCGTGAGCTGCCAGAGCGCATCCGGAATGGCCCGGCGCTCGAGGGCACGGGCCCGGCGCCAGCGCTGCCACCAGGCGTTCACGGGGCCGGAGGGCGGGAGCCGGTCTCGGGCGCGATGCGCTCGAAGCCGCCGGCCTGCCAGCGCAGGACTTCGGCCCGGATCGAGTCGTCGCCGTCGCTGTGCCAGTCGCTGAGGACATGGCGAACGACCCCGGCGCCGAGCGAGTGGCTCGCCGGCGCATGGGTGTGGCCGTGTACCAGCGTCGCCGCGCCGGCAGAGCGCGTCCACTCGAGGGCGGTGGCGGCATCGACGTCGACGAACCCCGGCTCGCTCCTCCCGCGTCGGCGCCCACCTTTGGCGCGCATGTGGTTGCCAATGGATCGCCGCACCGACAGGGGCAGGGCGGCGAAGGCCCGCTGCAGGCCCGGCGAGCGGACGACCGCGCGATAGCGCTGATAGGCGGTGTCGTCGATGCACAGGGCGTCGCCGTGCGACAGCAGGACGCGATCGTCGAAGGCGAGGACCAGGGTCGGGTCGGCGAGACGCATCACGCCGCTCGCCTCCAGCATCGCGTCGCCGACGAGGAAGTCGCGGTTGCCGGGCATGAAGGCGACCGTGCGCGCCCGGGCTGCCTCGGTCAGCACCTCCGCGCAGCGCGCCTCGAAGCCGCGTTCGGCCATGTCGTCGCCGATCCACACCTCGAACAGGTCGCCGAGGATGAACACCGCGTCGGCGCGGGTATGGCGCATGTGCGCCGCCCAGGCGTCGAAGACGCGCGGCGTGCTCTCGGCCAGGTGCAGGTCGGACAGGAAATCGATGGCCCGCCAGTGCGCGGGCGCGGCGAAGGTGTCGTGCAAACGCTCAGGACACGACGGTGGCGCGGGTGATGGTCACGTCGTCGACCGGCACGTCGCTGTGGCCGCCGCGGCTGCCCGTGCGGACCTGCTCGATGGCATCGACGATCTCCTTGCCTGCGACCACGCGGCCGAAGACGGCGTAGCCCCAGCCCTGCGGCGTCTCCGACTTGAAGTTGAGGAACTCGTTGTCGGCGACGTTGATGAAGAACTGCGCCGTGGCCGAGTGCGGCGCCGAGGTGCGCGCCATCGCGACCGTGTAGCGGTCGTTGCGCAGCCCGTTCGATGCCTCGTTCTGGATCGTCGAGCCGGTCGGCTTCTGCAGCATCCCGGGCTCGAAGCCGCCCCCCTGGACCATGAAGCCCTTGATGACACGGTGGAACACGGTGCCGTCGAAGTGGCCGTTCTCGACGTTGGTGATGAAGTTCTTCACCGTCTCGGGCGCCTTCTCCTCGTCGAGCTCGAGGCGGATCGTCCCATGGCTGGTTTCCAGATCGACTTGCTTCGTCACGTCATTTCTCCACAGTGGCTTGCTTGATGGTGATCGGCTGCACAGGCACATCTCCGGGGCCGGTCGGCGTGGCGCGGATCTTGTCGACGACGTCCATGCCCTGGACCACCTTGCCGAAGACGGCGTAGCCCTGGCCGTCGCGCGACTGCGCCTGGTTCAGGAAGTCGTTGTCCTTCACGTTGATGAAGAACTGCGCCGTCGCCGAATTCGGATCGCTGGTCCGCGCCATCGCGATCGTGCCGCGCTGGTTGGGGAGGCCGTTGCGGCTTTCGAGCCCGATGGCGGCCCGCGTCGGCTTCTGCTTCAGGTCGGCCGTCATGCCGCCGCCCTGGATCATGAAGTTCTCGATCACGCGATGGAAGACGGTGTTGCTGTAGTGGCCGTCCTTCACGTACTGCAGGAAGTTCTCGACGGTCTTCGGCGCCTTCGCCGGATCGAGCTCGACGACGATGTCGCCGGCAGAGGTGGCGAGCTTGACCTTCTGCGCCAGCGCCGGTGCGGCGGCGGCCATCGCCACGAAGGCAGCGATCGAGACGATGAGCTTGGAGCGGGTTCCTGGCATCGGGTTCTCCGGAAAAGTGAAGGACTAACGCTTGGGTGCAGGACTGGCAGCACGGGGATCGGATGCGTCGGTCTGCCGGACGGACGCGGGAGCGGGCAGCTGCCGCGCCAGCGCCAGCTTGCGCGGCAGCGAGTGGCTCGAGGGTTCGAGGCGGAGCGCCCGCGCGTAGGCCTGCGCGGCCAGCATCACGTACACGTCGCCCAGATTCTCGTGCGCCGGCGCGTAGCCGGGGCTGAGGCGGATCGCCTCCTCGAGCGCGGCGCGAGCCTTGCCGTACTCCCCGGCGGCCGCGTGCACGGCGGCCAGGTTGTTGTGCGGCTCGGCGAGCTCGGGATACTCCTGCGCGAGCTGCATGAGCAGCACGACGGCGTCGACCCCGCGGCCATTGTCGGCCAGCACCACGGACTTGAGGAAACGCATCTGCGCGTCCTTCGGCGTCGTTGAGAGGTAACGATCGGCACGTTCGAGTGCTGCCGCCGACTGGCCGGCGCGATGCAGGCGCGTGACCTCGGCCAGCTCCTCCGCCAGGGCCGCCAACGAGGGCACCGGGACCGCGAGCAGGAGCAGCAGGGCGAGGGCTTTGAACCTGTATGGCATCGTCGCGGAACGCATCGCGGCGAAAGGAAATTGCCCTGCAAACGCGTGGACACTGGCCGCTATACTGACTCGATTGTAGGGTACGCACACGATGCCGAAGCCCTTCTCGCCGCAGTGCCCGAGGGCCGTTGCGCGGCGCGAAGCCGGCTCCCGCCGCATGACACTTCGCATCCATAACACGCTCACGCGGGCGACCGAAACCTTCCAGTCGATCGAGCCGAACCACGTGCGCCTGTACGTGTGCGGCATGACGATCTACGACCTCTGCCACATGGGCCACGCCCGCTTCATGATGGCGTTCGACGTCGTCCAGCGCTGGCTGAAGACCCTCGGCTATCGGGTGACCTACGTCCGCAACATCACGGACATCGACGACAAGATCATCCGCCGTGCGCTGGAGCGGAACATCGCGATCCGCGCCTTGACGGACGAGATGACCGTTGCGATGCACCAGGACGTGGCGGCGCTCGGCATCGAGCCACCGACGCACGAGCCGCGCGCCACCGAGTTCGTGCCGCAGATGCTCGACATGATCGGCGTGCTCGAGAAGAAGGGGCTGGGCTATCGCAGCAGCAATGGCGACGTCAACTACGCGGTGCGCAGGTTCCCCGGTTACGGCAAGCTCTCCGGCAAGTCGATCGACCAGCTGCGCGCAGGCGAACGCGTCGCGGTGCTCGACGGCAAGGAGGATCCGCTCGACTTCGTGATGTGGAAAGCGGCCAAGGAAAGCGAGCCCGCCGACGCGAAGTGGCCGAGTCCGTACGGTCCCGGCCGGCCGGGCTGGCACATCGAGTGCTCCGCCATGTGCAAGGCCCTCCTCGGCAGCCATTTCGACATCCACGGCGGTGGCCAGGACCTCACGTTCCCGCACCACGAGAACGAGATCGCGCAGAGCGAGGGAGCGAACGACGGTCCCTTCGTCAACATCTGGATGCACAACGGCTTCCTGAACGTCGACAACGAGAAGATGTCGAAGTCCCTCGGCAACTTTTTCACCATCCGCGACGTCCTCAAGCGCTACGACGGCGAGACGCTGCGCTTCTTCATGCTGCGAACGCATTACCGGAGCCCGTTCAACTTCAGCGACGTCCACCTGGACGACGCGAAGGCCGCCTTGCGCCGCCTGTACACCGCGCTCGACGGCACGGCGCCGGGCAGCGCGAGCGGGGTCGACTGGAGCGATCCGCGCGCGGCCGCCTTCCGGGCCGCCATGAACGACGACTTCAACACGCCGATCGCCGTGTCCGTGCTGTTCGAGCTGGCCGGGGAGGTCAACCGGACCCGCCAGGACGCCGACGCGTCGCTGCTGCGGGCCCTGGGTGGCACGCTCGGCGTCCTGCAGCAGTCGCCGCGCGCCTTCCTGCAATCGGGCAGCGGCATCGACGAGGCGCGCATCGCCGCCCGCATCGAGGCCCGTGCGCAGGCCAAGCGCGAGCGCGACTTCGCCCGCGCCGACGCCATCCGGGCCGAGCTCGCACGCGAGGGCGTCGTTCTCAACGACTCGGCGCAGGGCACGACCTGGGCGAGGGGCTGAGTTGGCGCCTGCCGCGAACCGCCTCGCCACGCCCGATTTCTGGGACGACGCGTGCAGGCACCTGACCAAGCGTGACCGGGTCATGCGCAAGCTGATCCCGAGCTTCGGCGACGGCCGCCTCGAAAGCCGGGGCGATGCTTTCACGACGCTCGCGCGCTCGATCGTCGGCCAGCAGATCTCGGTCAAGGCGGCGCAGTCCGTCTGGGACCGCTTCGTCGCGCTCACCAGCGGCTCGGGCAAGCGGCTCCTGCCCGCCGACGTCCTGGCGCTCGAGGCGGCACAGATCCGCGCCGCCGGCCTGTCCGCGCGCAAGGTCGAGTACCTGTGCGACCTGGCCCAGCACTTCCAGTCCGGCGCGGTGCAACCCGCCCGTTGGCGCGACATGGACGACGAGGCCATCATCGACGAGCTGGTCGCGATCCGCGGCATCGGGCGCTGGACGGCGGAGATGTTCCTGATCTTTCACCTGCTGCGTCCGAACGTGCTCCCCCTCGACGACCTCGGCCTGCTGAAAGGAATCAGCGTCAACTACTTCAGCGGCGAGCCGGTGTCCCGGGCCGAGGTGCGGGAAGTGGGCGATGCCTGGGCGCCGTTCCGATCCGTGGCCACTTGGTACATTTGGCGCAGTCTCGACCCCGTGCCGGTCACCTACTGATGAACAAGCGCCACTTCCTCGACTTCGAGCAGCCCGTCGCCGAGCTCGAGACCAAGATCGAAGAGCTGCGCTACGTGCAGAACGAGTCGGCAGTCGACATCTCCGAGGAGATCGACCGTCTCAGCAAGAAGAGCCTGCTCCTCACCAAGGACATCTACTCGGGCCTGACGCCATGGCAGGTGACGCAGATCGCCCGCCATCCGCAGCGGCCGTACACGCTCGACTACGTGAGCGAGGTCTTCACCGACTTCCAGGAGCTGCACGGCGACCGCGCCTTCGCCGACGACCAGTCGATCATCGGCGGGCTGGCGCGCTTCAACGGCCAGGCCTGCGTCGTGCTCGGCCACCAGAAGGGGCGCGACACCAAGGAGCGCGCCGCGCGCAACTTCGGCATGTCGCGGCCCGAGGG
>NZ_JANODC010000002.1:0-1592 GCF_031412495.1 Rhizobacter sp.
CGTCGTAGCCCGATGCGATGAACGCATGCTTGCCGCCGCCCGGGCGTGCGTCGAAGGCCGTGGCCACATCCCAGCCCGCCGGCAGGCCGGTAACCGCGAGCGCATGCGGCTCGCGCTCGCGACCTTCGACCCGGAGACAGACGCCGGTGCCGTTGAAGAAGCCGCGGCTCGCGCCGAGGTAGGCGGCCCGCACCGACGTGTCGAAGGCGTAGACCCGGTAGCGGACGACCAGCGGCGCCGCGCCTTCGCAGCCGGCCAGCCAGGTCGCCTTGTCGAGCTGGCGCAGCGGCACAGGGCGGCCGCCCTGCTCGGCGCCGAGCGACGACAGATGGCGCGCGAACTCGCGGACGAGATAGCTGCCGGGAATCCACACCGGAAGGCTGAGGCGCTGCTCGGCGGCAGGCGCGGGCACGCTGAGCTCGACCCTAAAGAGATGGGTCCGGGTCGCCGAGCAATCAATGCCATAGCTGATCATGGGCGGGATTGTCGCCGGCCCCGTTCGCGGGCGAAGGGGAGCAAGATGGCGCCCTCGGTGATCGCCCAGCCGCGGAGGTCGGCTCGATGGATGCTCTTCTGATGGCCCGCATGCAGTTCGCGGCGAACATCACCTTCCACATCCTGTTCCCGACCATCAGCATCGCGCTCGGCTGGGTCCTCCTCTTCTTTCGCAGTCGCTGGCTGGCGACGCGCGAGCAGGGCTGGCTCGACGCCTACCGCTTCAGGACCAAGATCTTCGCGCTCAGCTTCGCGCTCGGCGTCGTCAGCGGCATCACCATGAGCTTCCAGTTCGGCACCAACTGGCCGGGCTTCATGGAAAAGGTCGGCAACATCGCCGGGCCGCTGCTCGGCTACGAGGTGCTCACCGCGTTCTTCCTCGAGGCGGGCTTCCTCGGCATCATGCTGTTCGGGCACGGCAAGGTGAGCGAGCGCATCCACCTGTTCGCCACCGTCATGGTCGCCTTCGGCACCACCCTCAGCGCCTTCTGGATCCTGGCCCTGAACTCGTGGATGCAGACGCCGGCCGGATACCGCATCGACGCCGAGGGCATCTACCACGCGACGAGCTGGCTCGCCGTGATCTTCAATCCGTCTTTCCCGTACCGGCTGGCGCACATGCTGCTGGCCTCGACGCTGACCGTGGCCTTCCTGCTCGCCGGGCTGGCCGCGTGGCAGCTGCTGCGCGGCGTCGCCGGCCGCTCCGCGCCGCGCGTGCTGCGCGTCGGCCTGACGATCGCCGCGGTCGCGATCCCGCTGCAGATCGCCGTCGGCGACCTGCACGGCCTGAACACGCTCGAGCACCAGCCGCAGAAGATCGCCGCGATGGAAGGCATCTGGCAGACCGAGCGAGGCGCCGGGCTGCGCCTGTTCGCCCTG
This sequence comes from Rhizobacter sp., assembly GCF_031412495.1. Taxonomy (GTDB): domain Bacteria; phylum Pseudomonadota; class Gammaproteobacteria; order Burkholderiales; family Burkholderiaceae_C; genus Schlegelella_A. Next base: position 1,375 of record NZ_JANODC010000002.1, read on the forward strand.
CCCTCGGACGCCGAGCGCCGCAACCGCGCCGAGATCGTGATCCCGCTGCTCGGCAGCTGGATCCTCACCCACACGGCCGACGGCGAGATCAAGGGGCTCGACGAGTTCAAGGGCGCGCACCCGCCGGTGGCGCCCGTCTTCTGGGCCTTCCGGATCATGGTCGGCACGGGCCTGCTGATGCTCGCGGCGAGCTGGACCGGCGTCTGGCTCTACCGCCG
>NZ_JANODC010000003.1:0-5677 GCF_031412495.1 Rhizobacter sp.
CGTGACCTTCGTCGACGTGCCGGGCTTCATGCCGGGCACGGCGCAGGAGTACGGCGGCATCATCAAGCACGGCGCCAAGCTGCTGTTCGCCTATGCCGAGTGCACGGTGCCGAAGATCACGGTGATCACGCGCAAGGCCTACGGCGGCGCCTACGACGTGATGAGCTCGAAGCACCTGCGCGGCGACGTCAACTTCGCGTGGCCGAATGCCGAGATCGCCGTGATGGGTGCGAAGGGCGCGGTCGAGATCATCTTCCGCGAGGAGAAGGGCGATCCCAAGAAGCTTGCCGCCCGCGAAGCCGAGTACAAGGCCAAGTTCGCCAACCCCTTCATCGCCGGTGCGCGCGGCTACGTCGACGACGTGATCCAGCCGCACGAGACGAGGAAACGCATCTGCCGCTCGCTGGCGATGCTGCGCGACAAGAAGGTCGACGATCCGTGGCGCAAGCACCGGAACATCCCGCTGTGAGCACGCGCGCCATGTTCAGCAAGATTCTGATCGCCAACCGCGGCGAGATCGCCTGCCGCGTGATCAAGACCGCGCGGCGGATGGGCATCGCGACGGTGGCGGTCTTCTCCGAGGCCGACCGCGACGCGCTGCACGTCGAGCTCGCCGACGAGTCGGTCTGCATCGGTCCGGCCGCTAGCCGCGAATCCTATCTGTCGATGGACCGGATCATCGACGCCTGCAAGTCGACCGGGGCCGAGGCCGTTCACCCCGGCTACGGCTTCCTGTCCGAGAACGAGGTCTTCGCCCGACGCGTCGAGGAAGAGGGGATCGTCTTCATCGGGCCCAAGCACGCCTCGATCGCGGCGATGGGCGACAAGATCGCCTCCAAGAAGCTGGCGGCGGCGGCGAAGGTCAGCACGATCCCCGGTCACAACGAGTCGATCGAGAGCGCCGAGCTCGCGGTCGAGGTCGCGCGCAGGGTCGGCTACCCGGTGATGATCAAGGCGTCGGCGGGGGGCGGCGGCAAGGGCCTGCGCGTCGCCCTCGACGACCGCCAGGCGGCCGAGGGTTTCGTCTCGTGCCGGAGCGAGGCGCTGGCCAGCTTCGGCGACGACCGCGTCTTCATCGAGAAGTTCGTCGAGGAGCCGCGCCACATCGAGATCCAGGTGCTCGGCGACGCGCATGGGAACTGCATCTACCTGTGGGAGCGCGAGTGCTCCATCCAGCGCCGGCACCAGAAGGTGGTCGAGGAGGCGCCGAGCCCGTTCCTCGACGACGCCACGCGCAAGGCGATGGGCGAGCAGGCGGTGGCGCTGGCCCGCGCGGTGCAGTACCAGTCGGCGGGGACGGTCGAGTTCGTCGTCGGCAAGGACAAGCGCTTCTACTTCCTCGAGATGAACACCCGTCTGCAGGTCGAGCATCCGGTGACGGAGTGCATCACCGGCATCGACCTCGTCGAGCAGATGATCCGCGTCGCTGCCGGCGAGCCGCTCGGCTTCGCGCAGGGCGACATCCCGCGCCGCGGCTGGGCCATCGAGTGCCGCGTCAACGCCGAGGATCCCCTGCGCGGCTTCCTGCCGAGCACCGGCCGGCTGGTGGCGTTCCGGCCGCCGCAGCAGACGCTGCTTCCCGGCGAGCTGCAGGCAGCGGGCACGCCCGGCGTGCGCGTCGACACCGGCGTCTACGAAGGCGGCGAGATTCCGATCCACTACGACTCGATGATCTGCAAGCTGATCGCCTGCGGCGCCGACCGCGCCGAGGCGATCGCGACCATGCGCGAGGCGCTCGACGGGTTCGTCATCCGCGGCGTGTCGAGCAATCTCGCGTTCCAGTCGGCGCTGCTCGCGCACCCCCGCTTCGCGGCGGGCGACTTTACGACGGCGTTCATCGCCGAGGAGTACGGCAAAGGCTTCACCATCCCCCCGCCGGGCGCCGATCGCGACGTCCTGGTTGCGCTGGCGGCCGCCTTCAACCGCCGCCTGCTGGCGCGCGCCGCCGGCCTCTCCGGCCAGCTGGCCGGCCACGAGGTCGAGACGGGCGAGGACTTCGTCGCCGTCGAGGCCCATGGCGCCGGCGGGCGCACGCAGACGCCGGCCCGCGTCGAGGTCCACGGCAGCGAGTTCTGGGTGACCATCGCCGGGCGAACCCGTCGGATCTCGTTCGCGACGCCGCTGCGCGACGTCGCCGTGCGCGGCTCCGTCGACGGCGAACCCTTCCAGGCGCAGATCGAGCGGCTCGGCCTCGGCCTGCGCGTGGCACGCAACGGCAGCCAGTTCGAGATCCGCGTCCTTTCCCCGCGGGCCGCCGTGCTCGATTCGCTCATGCCCTACAAGCCGCCGCCCGACCTGTCCGGCTTCCTGCTCTCGCCGATGCCCGGCCTGCTCGTCTCCGTGGCCGTCGCGCCGGGGCAGGCGGTGCGCGCCGGCGAGCGCCTTGCGGTCATCGAGGCGATGAAGATGGAGAACGTCGTCGTCGCTGTGCAAGACGGCGTCGTCGCGCGCGTGGTCGCGAAGCCGGGCGACAGCGTCGCCGTCGACGAGGTCATCCTCGAATTCGAAGCCAGGGCATGAGCGCCGTCAGCGAAGCGTCGCCGCGCCCGTTCACCGTCCTCGGCCTCCAGCAGGTGGCCATCGGCGGCCCGAGCAAGGCGCGCCTGCGCACGCTTTGGGTCGACACGCTGGGCCTGGCCGTGACCGGCAGCTACCGCTCCGAGCGCGAGAACGTCGACGAGGACATCTGCGCCCTGGGCGCCGGCATCGCACGCGTCGAGGTCGACCTGATGGAGCCGATCGATCCCGACGGCAAGCCCGCGGTGCACGCGACGCCGCTCAACCACATCGGCCTCTGGATCGACGACCTGCCCGCTGCCGTTGCCTGGCTCGAGGCGAACGGGGTGCGGATGGCGCCGGGCGGCATCCGCCCCGGCGCCGCCGGCCACGACATCTGCTTCATCCATCCGCGCTCGAGCGAGGCGTTCCCGGTCGCGGGCGAGGGCGTCCTGATCGAGCTCGTCCAGGCGCCTGCCGAGGTCATCGAAGCAGCGCGGGCGGCAACGCCGACCGGCGCGGACAATGCGGCACGAGCCTCCGGAGCGACTTCGACGTGACGATCCATGCCATCCTGAAGATGGGCGACCCGCGCCTGCTGCGCGTCGCGCCACCCGTGCAGCAGTTCGGCACGCCGGAACTGCGCACCCTCGCCGCCGACATGTTCGAGACCATGCGCTCGGTCAACGGCGCCGGCCTGGCTGCGCCGCAGATCGGCGTCGACCTGCAGTTCGTGATCTTCGGCTTCAAGAACAACGAGCGCTACCCGGACGCGCCGCCCGTCCCGGAGACCATCCTTCTCAATCCGCGCATCGAGCCGCTCGACGATGCCGAGGAGGAGGGCTGGGAAGGCTGCCTGTCGGTGCCCGGCCTGCGCGGCATCGTGCCGCGCTTCGCGCGCATCCGCTACCGTGGCTTCGACCTCGACGGCGTGCCGCTCGAGCGCGAGGCCGACGGCTTCCATGCGCGCGTCGTCCAGCACGAGTGCGACCACCTGATCGGCAAGCTGTACCCGATGCGGATCCGTGATTTCAGCCGCTTCGGCTTCACCAGCGTCCTCTTCCCGGGGCTGGACCCCGGCGCCGACGACTGATCGCCCGTGTAAAGGATCGTTTCCGGGTCGGCCGCGCGTCGGCTGGACTCGCCCTGGAACGTTGAACAGCAACGCCGACGCTGCCCGCTCGATACCGGCCTCGCGGTGAAGGAGATCGAGACATGACGAGGACAGCGCAACACCGTTCGGCCGCCGCGATGCGGCATGCGGGGGCGGGGCTGCCAGGCCTCGTCCTGTTCGCCCTGCTCGCGTTCGGCGTCGCCCTGCAGGCCCGCGCTCAGGCCGAGCCGGACATCGACCCGCCGGACCGGGCTGCCCGCCTCAGCGAGGTCTCGGGCCAGGTCTGGCTGTACAGCCCCGACAGCGACGAATGGCTGGCGGTGGCCCGCAACCGGCCGTTGACGACCGGCGACCGCATCGCCACCGACGACGACGCCCGCGCCGAGATCACCCTCGGCAGCACCACGCTCCGCATCGACGCCGCCACCGATCTCGAGATCGTGCTGCTGGACGACGAGCGCTTCTCGCTGCACCTGCATCGCGGCAGCGTCGCCGCCCGCGTCCGCAGCCCGCAGGCCGTGCCCGAGTTCGAGATGAACACCGACGAAGGCCGGTTCCGGCTGCAGGCGGTGGGGCGCTACCGCTTCGATCGCTTCGAGCAGGCCAGCGACGTCACGGTCAAGGCCGGACGGGCCGTGTTCGAGGGGCGCAACAGCGCCCTGGCCGTCCAGGCGGGTCAGCACGCGCAGTTCTGGCTTGACGCCGCAGGTGCGCCGCAGTACACGATGGTGCAGCCGGTGCGCGACGCGTTCGCCACCTGGAACGACGACCGCGACAGCGCCGAGGATCGCGTGGCCGCATCGCGCTATGTCTCGCCCGAGATGACCGGCGCCGCCGATCTGGACCGCTACGGTCGCTGGGAGCAGTCGCCCGACTACGGGCCGGTCTGGCATCCGACGGTCGTGCCCTCCGGCTGGGCACCCTACAGCACCGGGCACTGGGCCTGGATCCGGCCCTGGGGCTGGACCTGGGTCGACGACGCACCCTGGGGCTTCGCGCCGTTCCACTACGGCCGCTGGGTCTATCACCGCAACGTCTGGGGCTGGGCGCCCGGCACCTATGTGCGGCGCCCGGTCTATGCGCCGGCGCTCGTGGCCTGGATGGGCGGCTCACGGGGGAGCGTCTCGGTCTCGATCGGCGGCGGCCCGGCGGTCGGCTGGTTCCCCCTCGCGCCGCGCGAGGTCTATGTCCCGTACTACCGGGTCAGCTCGCGCTACGTCCGCAACATCAACTTCACGCACGTCACCAACGTCACGGTGATCGACAGCTACTGGCGCAACCGCAACGGCGAGGCCGACCGGCGCGACTTCTCCAACCGCAAGTTCCCGCACGCCGTGACGGTCGTGCCGCAGAGCGTGCTGACCGGCCGCCAGCCGGTGGCGCCGGTGGCCGGCCGATTCCGCAACGACCCCCAGGTGCGGGCGATGCTGTCCGACGGGCGGTCGCTGGGCGTGAGCACCGCCGCGCCGGTGGCGCTGCCGCAGGGGACAGGCCGGACCGATGGTCGGCCGTCGCGGCCGCCGTTCGAGGGCAGGGCGCCCGGCAGCGGAGACCGGGCCGGCGATCGCCTTGGCGAGCGGCCGGCGCAGCGTCCGGGCGAGCGCATCGGCGAGCGGTCCGAGAGCCGGCCAGGCGAACGGGTGGGCGAGCGGCCTTGGGAGCGGCCCGGCGAACGGACCGGTGAACGCCGGGATCGGCCGGGTGATCGGGTCGGCGAGCGGCCCGGGTCGGCGCCGGCAATGCCGCCGACGGCACCGGCGGCTCCGCTTGTCACCGCTCCCGTCCGCCCGGCGCCCGGCGCCGCCAAAGGGGTCCGTCCGCCGCCCAGCGGGATGGGCCGCGACCCTGCCTTGAACGACGCTGCCGGTCGCGGGCCAGCGCCGCCGTGGCAACGTGGCGCCGATGGCGACAGGACCGGTGGACGCCCCGGTTTCCCGGGGCGGCGCGGCGAGCCGGAGGGTGCCGGCGAGGGTCGCCCGGGCGTGAATCCTCGTCCGGGCGGGATCGCGCCCGTCACGCCCCCTGGCATGCAGGCGCCGCGCCCTGCGGAGCCGCCCCGGGCGGCTG
>NZ_JANODC010000004.1:0-3259 GCF_031412495.1 Rhizobacter sp.
GAAGGCGTACTTGCCGGCCTTGCCCGCCGTCTGCAGCACGGCCGAGGAGTCGGTGTTCTGGAACAGCACGTCGGCGCCGCCGTTGAGCAGCGACTGCGCGGCTTCCGTCTCCTTCGGCGGGTTGAACCACTCGTTCACCCAGACCACGCGGGTCTTGACCTTCGGGTTCACCGACTGCGCGCCGAGGGTGAAGCTGTTGATGTTGCGGATCACCTCGGGAATCGGGATCGAGCCGACGACGCCGAGCGAGTTCGACTTCGTCATCGCACCGGCGATGATCCCGGCCATGTAGGCGCCTTCGTAGGTGCGCGAGTCGTAGGTGCGCATGTTGTCGGCCTGCTTGTAGCCGGTGGCGTGCTCGAACTTCACGTCCTTCATGTCGGCGGCGACCTTGAGCATCGGCTCCATGTAGCCGAAGGTGGTGCCGAAGATCAGCTTGTTGCCCTGCCCCGCCATGTCGCGGAAGACGCGCTCGGCGTCGGCCGCCTCGGGCACCTTCTCGACGAACGAGGTCTGCACCCGGGCCCCGAACTCCTTCTCGACCGCCTTCCTCCCGTTGTCGTGCGCGAAGGTCCAGCCGCCGTCGCCGACCGGGCCGACGTAGGCGAAAGCGATCTTCAGCGGCGCGCTCGCGGCGGCCGCTCCCGCGCCGGCCGCGGCAGGTGCCGAGGCGCCGACGGTCGTCGAGGTGGTCGCGGTGGTGGTCGTCGTCGTGGTCGAGGCGCCGGCCGGCGTGGTCGTCGTCGTCGTCTTCTCCTCGCGGCTGCAGCCGGCGAGCGCCGTCAGGGCGGCGATGGCGCCCCAGCCGGCGAGTTGGACGAAGGACCGTTTCGTGAGTCGGGTCATGGAGGGCTCCAGGGTGGGGATGTGGCCGGGTGGAAAACGATTATCCCGGGAAGAACGGCTTGCCGATCGACGCCGGCATGTTGATGCGGATGAAGGCGGCGTTGCGCGAGATCAGGACCAGCACGACGATCGTCGCCAGGTACGGCAGCATCGTCAGGAACTGGCTCGGCAACTGCACGCCCTGCCCTTGCAGCTGCAGCTGCAGCATCGTGACGCCGCCGAAGAGATAGGCGCCGAGCAGGACGCGCGCCGGCCGCCACGTCGCGAAGGTGGTGAGGGCGAGCGCGATCCAGCCCTTGCCGGCCGTCATGCCCTCGACCCACAGGTGCGTGTAGACGACCGAGATGTAGGCGCCGGCGACGCCGCAGAGCGCGCCGCCGACGATCACCGCGGCGAGCCGGATCCGCCGCACCGGGTAGCCCAGCGCGTGCGCCGACTCGGGCGATTCGCCGATGGCGCGCAGCACCAGGCCGGCGCGCGAGCGGTAGAGGAACCAGGCGATCGCCGCCGTCAGCGCGATGGCGATGTAGATCATCGGGTGCTGGCGGAAGAAGGCCGGCCCGACGAAGGGCAGGTCGGCGAGCACGGGGATCTGGAAGACGTTGTGCTCGCCGAGCTTTTCCTGCGTGTAGCGGATGCCGACGAAGGCCGAGAAGCCGGCGCCGAAGAGGCTGAGGGCCAGGCCGGTCGCGTACTGGTTGGTGTTGAGCCAGATGACGAGCACGCCGAAGGCCGCTGCCAGCAGCGCGCCGGCCAGGGCGCCGGCGCCGAAGGCGAGCCAGTCGTTGCCGGTGTGCACGGCGGTGGCGAAGCCGGCGATCGCCGCGACCAGCATCATGCCCTCCGCGCCGAGGTTGACGATGCCGGCGCGCTCGTTGATGAGCAGGCCGAGCGCCGCGAACGCGAGCACGGTGCCCGAATTCAGCGTGGCGGCGACGAGGAGGGCGAAGCTGTCCATCAGGTAGCCGCCGGGCCGGCCGTCGGCGCAGGGGTCGCCGTGGCGGACGGCGCCCGCGCCGACTGCCAGCGCAGCCGGTAGTGGATGAGCGTGTCGCAGGCGAGCAGCGTGAAGAGGAGCAGGCCCTGGAACACGCCGGTCAGCGATTTCGGCAAGCCGAGCCGCGACTGCGCCAGCTCGCCGCCGATGTAGAACATGCTCATCAGGATCGCCGAGAAGACGATGCCAAGCGGATGCAGCCGGCCGACGAAGGCGACGATGATGGCCGCGAAGCCGTAGCCGGCCGGCACGTGCGGCGTCAGCTGGCCGAGCGGCCCGGCGACCTCGAGGCCGCCGGCGAGCCCGGCCATGCCGCCCGAGAGCAGCAGCGCGCTCCACAGCGCCTTGCGCGAGGAAAAGCCCGCGTAGCGCGCCGCCGCCGGCGCCAGGCCGCCGACCTGCAGCTGGAAGCCCGCGTAGGTGCGAAAGAGCAGGATCCAGAAGGCCACGACGGCCGCCAGGGCGATCAGGACGCCGACGTTGACTCGAAAGCCCGTGAACAGCTTCGGAACCTGCGTCGACTTGAGGAAGGTGATGGTCTGCGGGAAGTTGTAGCCCGCCGGGTCCTTCCACGGCCCGTAGACCAGGTAGTTGAGCAGCTGCTCGGCGACGTAGACCAGCATCAGGCTGACCAGGATCTCGTTGGCGTTGAAGCGGTCGCGCAGCAGCGCCACGATGGCCGCCCAGGCCATGCCGCCGACGACGCCGCCGAGCAGCACGGGCACGAAGAACCAGGGCCCGCTCGCCGGCGTCGCCTGCATCGCCACGCCGGCGGCGAAGATCGCGCAGACGATGAACTGTCCCTCGGCGCCGATGTTCCAGACGTTGGAGCGGAAGCAGACCGCCAGGCCGAGGGCGATGAGCAGCAGCGGCGTCGCCTTCACCGCCAGCTCGGTGAGCGCGTAGAAGCTGCGCACCGGCTCGACGAAGAACACGGCCAGGCCGCGCACCGGATCCTTGCCGAGCAGCAGGAACAGCACGGTGCCGATCGCCACCGTGATCGCGAGGGCGATCAGCGGCGAGGCGAGCGACATCGCCCGCGACGGCTCGGGCCGGGCCTCGAGCTTAAGCACGACCCGCTTCGGGAGGTTTGCGGATCCGGGTCTCCCGGTCCGCAAACGCGCCCCCTCGGGGGGCAGCGACCGAAGGGAGCGTAGGGGCATTCCACAACCCGCTCATCCATTCGCCGATCTGCTCGGTGGTCGCCGCGGCGACCGGGATGCTCGGCGAGACGCGCCCCTGGGCGATGACGACGAGCCGGTCGCAGATCTCGAACAGCTCGTCGAGCTCCTCGCTCACCACGAGCACGGCGCAGCCGTTGTCGCGCAGCGCCAGCAGCTCGCCGCGGATCTGCGTCGCGGCGCCGACGTCGACGCCCCAGGTCGGCTGCGAGACGACGAGCAGCTTCGGGTCGGC
>NZ_JANODC010000005.1:0-19216 GCF_031412495.1 Rhizobacter sp.
CCAGAAATTGAGCAGCAGCGGCTTGCCACGCAGCGAGCGCATGGCCAGGGTCGTGCCATCGAGGCGCTCGAAGGACAGCGACCAGACGTCCACGGCGGGCGCCCCGTCCGCGCCGCCCGCACCCGGTCGCCGCTGCCAGGCAGCGAAGCCGGCGCCGCCGACAATCCCGGCGGCGGCGGCGCCGCCGAGCAGCCAGGTGCGCCGCCTCATTGCGACCCGGGCAGCTCGCGCAGCGCAGCGAGGTCGCCGCGCTCGGTGCGACCGCGCGCGTCGCGGCGCAGCGCCCCGCGCAGGTCGTCGTAGTCGAGGATCGTCAGCGCCAGACCGACGACGCCGCCGAGCGCCGGGCTCATGTCGTAGACGTTCAGAACATCGAGGACCCGGCCGCGCGGCCCCTCGGTGCTGCCGACCTCGTACTCGACGCGCATGTCGATCAGCGCCATCTCGGCCGACTTGGAGTCGTCGCAGAAGAGGTCCAGACGGATGCTGTTGCGCCGGGTCGCGGTGCCGCGCCAGACGGCCCCCGTCAGGTGCGGCCGGAAGGCGGCGAGCCGCTCCATCCAGCGCGCGGCAATGCGGCGCAGCTCGGCGAGCTCGGCCGGCTGCGAGTCGGCGTGGAAGAGGTCGAGGTAGACCCGGACCTCGTCCTCGATCTCGTCGTTGCCCGGGAGGTCGGCGATTCGCGTGCCGCGCCGCAGGTCGCGCGCCGCGCGCCGCTTGGCGCTGCCGTACTCCATCCCCTCCTCGACGATCAGGCGCGCCGCGGCGATGGCGATGTCGTTGCTGAGGGTGCCGGACATCGCTCCATTCTAGGCAGCGGGGCCTCGGCGGCCCTGGCGCATCGACCCCGCGATCTCAGGGAATTTCGACCCCGCCCATGCGGGCGGCGATGGTGGAGGCGCGGCCCAGCACGTAGCCCGAACCCGGGCGCTTCTCGAAGCGCTTGGGCGCCGGCAGCATGACCGCGAGCTGCGCCGACTGCTGCGCCGTCAGCGCGCCGGCGCCGGTGCGGAAGTAGCGCCGCGCCGCCGCTTCGACGCCGAACACGCCTTCGCCCCACTCGACGCTGTTGAGGTAGATCTCGAGGATGCGCTGCTTGCCGAGGATCGCCTCCATCGCGTAGGCGAGGACGAGCTCCTGACCCTTGCGCAGGAAGTTGCGCTCGCCGGCGAGGAAGAGGTTCTTGGCGAGCTGCTGCGTGATCGTCGAGCCGCCCACGACCTTGGCGGCGCGCGGTGGCTTCGGGTCGGCCGCGGCCTTGCGCCGCGCCGCTTCGCTGGCGGTGCGCTCGTTGCTTCGCTCGGCCAGGGCTTCCGCGCGCTGGTTGCGCTCCCAGGCCTTCTCGAGCGCATCCCATTCGACGCCGCTGTGCTCGCTGAAGCCGGCGTCCTCGGCGGCGACGACCGCGCGCTTGACGTTCGGCGAGATGGCGGCGTAGTCGACCCAGCGCTGCTGCCAGGCGAGCGGGCGCGGCGAGAGCGCGAGCCGCCAGGCTTCGGAGCGCTGGAAGGTCGTCGAACGCGGGTCGATCGCCAGCAGGGCGACGATATGCAGGACGAAGCCGACCTGCAATGCGGCGAAGCAGACGACCCCCAGCCCCGCGAAGCGGCCGAGCGATCGGCCGACGCCCCGGCTCATGCCCGGGACGGTGTCGCGCGCAGGTCGGCGAGCACGGTCGCGGTCTGCGGACGCACGCCGTTCCAGAGCTCGAACGCCGCGGCCGCCTGCTCGACAAGCATGCCGAGCCCATCGCGGCCGATCGCCCCGCCGGCCTCGGCCCAGGCGAGGAACGGCCGCGCGGGAGGTCCGTACATCATGTCGAGGGCAAGTGTGCCAGGGCGGAGCACGTGCGCCGGCACGGGAACCGGCACGCCGGCGACGCTGCTGGCACTGGCGTTGACGACGATGTCGAACGCCGTGCCGCAGCCGTCGAGAGCCGCGGCGCGAAGGCGGGTTCCCGTCGCCGCGGCCGCGGCCAGGTGACGCTCGACCAGCTGCTCGGCGCGTGCCACGGTGCGGTTGGCGACGACGAGCTCGGCCGGCTTGCGCGCGAGCAGCGAGCCGAGCGCCCCGGCCGCGCCGCCGCCGGCGCCGACGAGCAGCACGCGGGCGCCCGGCAGAGGCACCGCCGCATTGCCTTCGATGTCGGCGACGAGGCCCGGGCCGTCGGTGTTGTCGCCGAGCCAGCCGTCGGCGTCGAAGCGCAGCGTGTTGCAGGCGAGCGCGAGCTCGGCGCGTGGCGTGCGCCGTGCGGCGAGCCGGTACGCCTCGAGCTTGAAGGGCAGCGTGACGTTGCAGCCGCTCCCGCCGGCGTCGGCGAAGGCGCGCACGGTCGCGGCGAAGCCGTCGAGCGGACAGAGCAGGCGCTCGTAGACCACGGGCATGCCGGTCTGCTGCGAGAACGCAGCATGGATGGCGGGCGACCGGCTGTGCGCGACAGGATTACCGGCCACGGCGTAGCGGCGCGATGCCTCGCCGGGGGCAGCCCGGCTCGTCACGCCGCTGCCGGCACCGCGGCCCGGCGTGGCGTTCACGGCGAGGCGGCCGGGCTCGGGCTCATGGCCTCGCGCTCAGCGTCGTCTCGAGGTTTTCCTCGCGCGTGAAGCGAAAGCGCGAGGTGATGACGAGTTGGTCGGCCTTCTGCCGCATCGCCGCCGTGAAGCGCCCGAACGGCGCGGCTGCGGCAACGATGGCGACGGCCCGGCGGTCGAGGACCTTCGACCCCGAGCCGCGCACCACCTCGGTCTCGACGACGCGGCCGTCGGCGTCGACGGTCACGTCCATGACCAGCTCGCCGTACAGCTTCTTGCCCTGGTTCTCGGGAAAGTTGCGGGTGCCGCGGTCCTCGACCTTGCGGCGCAGCTGGTCGTAGTAGATGGCGTAGACCTCTTCGCGCGTCGCCGGGCTGATGTAGCGCTTCTTCGGCCGCGCGTTTTCCTCGTTGATGCGCTTCTCGATCTCGGCCAGCACGTCGACGAGCTGGCGGCGGCGCTCCTCCTGCTCGCGCTCGTCCGGCGTGCCCTGCTCGCGCAGGGGGTCGGTCGGCGGCAGCATCGCCAGCTCGCGGCGCACGGCGGTGAGCAGCTGCTGCTGCGTTTCCTGCAGCTGCTCGATCTGCTTCCTCGTTTGCTCGGCGGCGTCGCCGACCTCGGTGAGGAGCGACGGCGGCAGCGGCGACGTCGCCCGCCCGGCGAGGGCCTCGCCGCCGCCGGACAAGCTCGCCTGCGCGATCGCCTGCGCCTTCTCGGGCGCCTCGCTGGTGCGCGAGTTGACCAGGATCACCTCGAGCGGAGAGTCCTGGAACATGCGGTTGAAGCCTTCCGGGTCGATGAAGCGTACGCCGAGCAGCATCGCGTGCACGCCGACCGAGAACAGGAGCGCGACCTGCAGCGTGGTAAGCCGGCGGAGGAAGCGGCCCATCACGCAGGCGCCCGGTCGGCGACGTGGTCGACCTCCGGAGAGCCGCCGTCGACCTCGATGGCGATGCTGAGCGGGCCGGCGACGGTCTGCGCCTCGTCCTCGTCGTCGGTGCTCTCGGCCGCGTCGGCCGGGCCGGCGTCGCCGCCTGTCGGGGCTTCGGCGCGCCGTCCCACCACGCTGGCCGCGAGGTCGTGGGTCAGCAGGTCAGCCGCGCCGACGCGAACCCGCACGCCGCTGCCGCGCGGCAGCGATTCCGCACCGGCGACGCGGAACACGAGCGGCAGTGAATCCGCGCGCACCAGGCCGTCCTTGAGCACGCTTGCGTCGAGCTCCTGGACGTCGCTCTGGGCCAGGTACTGCAGCGCCCAGTAGCGCTCGACGGAGCCCTGGAACGCGTTGTACGCGGCGTACGACGCGTCGAAGTCGGCAATGATGGCGAGCAGGCCGACGTCCTTCGGCTTGAACGGCGCCGCCAGCGCGGCGGTGCGGCCAAGCCGCGCGCAGGCGACGATCTGCCACTGGTTGACGAGGTCCACGTAGCGCCGCAGCGGCGAGCTCGCCCATGCGTACTGGGCCACGCCGATGCCGGCGTGCGGCGCCGGCCGCGTCCCCATGCGGACCTTGATGCCGGGCGCGAGGCTGGCCTGGCTGCGGTAGATGCCGGGCACGCCGCAGCTCGCCAGCCAGGCGCCCCAGGTGCTGTTGGCCAAGATCATGGTCTCGGCCACGACGAGGTCGAGGGGCGAGCCGCGCTGGCGCTGGCCGATGTGGACGCGCTCGTTGCCCTGGATCGCGCAGCCTTCGGCGACATCGACGCGGAAGGTGTAGTCGGGCCGGTTGAAGTTCTCCGGCTTGCCGCGCACCGTCTCCCGCGCCGCCTTCAGATGCCGGGCCAGACCGTGCAGGAAGGCCAGCTCCTCGCGGAACGGCACGTGGGGGCCGAGCCCGGCCGCCAGCGTCGCCTCGTTGACCTCGGCATCGAGCCGGTCGTGGCGCAGGTTGGCGGCGATGAAGACGCGCTCGAGGCGCGTCTCGCTCGCCTCGACGGCCAGCGTCGCCTCGTCGAAGGTGACGTAAAGCGACACCGCCGGCGCCTCGCGGCCTTCGGCCAAGGTGAACGCATCGACGACCGACCCGGGCAGCATCGTCAGCTTGTGGCCGGGGATGTAGACCGTCGACAGGCGGTCGCGGGCGATCTGGTCCACCGGCGTTCCGGGCGCGAACGCGAGCGCGGGCGCGGCGATGTGGATGCCGACCACGACCCGGCCGCTGCCAAGGCCCTGGACCGAGAGCGCGTCGTCGATCTCGGTGGTGGCCGAATCGTCGATCGAGAAGGCGTGCGCCGGTGCCAGCGGCAGCTCCTCGCGGACCGCGGGCGTGTCGACCGCGGCGAAGCCGACGCCCTTCGGGAACTCCTCGAACAGGAACCGCCGCCAGTGAAACTCATAGGGGGAGTCGATCGCGCCGGCGCCCTTGAGCAGCTCGAGCGGCGGCCGGTCGGAGCGGCGCGCCGCCTCGACCACGGCCTTGTACTCGGGCGCGTTCTTGTCCGGCTTGAACAGGATCCGGTAGAGCTGCTCGCGGATCGGCGCCGGGCAGGTTCCGGAGGCGAGCTCGGCCGCCCAGGCGTCGACCTGCGCCGCCACCTGTTTCTTGCGTTCGATGCCGAGCAGGGCCGCCTTGACGATCTCCTCCGGCGCCTTGCGGAAGCGCCCCTTGCCGAGACGACGGAAATAGTGGGGCGCGCCGAACAGGGCGAGCAGGGCGGCGGCCTGCTGCGGCTCGGCTGCGGCGTTGCCGAAGTAGTCGTGCGCCAGCTCGGCGAAGCCGAACTCGCCCTCGGGCGCGCATTCCCAGGCCAGGTCGAGGTCGACTTCGGCCGCCAGGGCGGCAGCGGTCTGCAGCAGAGCCTCGGGCTCGGGGCTGGCGAAGCGCAGCAGGACGCTGGCGGCCTTGACCTTGGCGCGCTTGCCCGAGCCGAGCTCGATCTGCAGCGACGCGTCGGTCTCGCTCATGACGCGGCCGGCATGGAACCGGCCGGCGTCTTCGTAGAGGGCATACATGGGGCGCCGATTGTCGCCTGCCGTGTCGGGCCGGCCGGCCGCGGGGCCCTGGCTCGGCAAGCGCTTTTCGGTGCATACGACCGCCTTTTCGGCGGTCGACGGCGCGGCTGCCGGGATCAGTAGATCCGGCCCGCCTTGTAGCGGCCGTGCGTGCGCGGCGCCAGGGCGGTGCGGCCGGCGACGGCGGCAAAGCTCGTCGCCGCATGGGCGTGGCAGATCGCCAGGCCGAGCGCGTCGGCGGCGTCGGGGCCGGGCACGCCGGGCAGGCCGAGCAGGCGCATGACCATGTCCTGGACCTGCTCCTTGCGCGCCTGCCCGTGGCCGACGACGGCGCGCTTCATCTGCAGCGCCGTGTACTCGGCGACGCTCAGCTCCTCGGCCACCAGCGCCGAGAGGGCGGCGCCGCGTGCCTGGCCGAGCAGCAGCGTCGACTGCGGGTTGATGCTGACGAAGACGATCTCGACCGACGCGCAGCTCGGCACGTACCGGCCGGCCACCTCGCGCACGCCGTCGAAGATGATCTTCAGCCGGCCGGGCAGGTCGCCGAGGGCGGCGGTGCCGGTGCGGATCGTGCCGCTGGCGACGTAGCGCAGGCGTGGGCCCTCGCGCTCGACGACGCCGAAGCCGGTGGTGCGAAGGCCGGGGTCGATGCCGAGGACGCGCATGGGCGCATTGGACATGAGTTGGGGCGCTAGATGCCGGCGTACCAGCGCACCGAGTGAAAGAACACCGGGGCGGCGAAACAGAGCGGCGCGACCCGGTCGAGCAGGCCGACCGCGCCGGTGACCGAAGACCGGCCGCGGCAGTTGCGCACCCCGGCGTCGCGCTTGAGCGCCTTCATCACGAACTCGCCGAGGGTGCCGCTGGCCCCGGCGACCAGGCCCATCGCCACGGCAGGCAGCGGCTTGAACGGCGTGATCCAGTAGAGGAGGGCGCCGATCAGGCCGCCGGCCGCCGCGCCGACGACCCACGCCCGCCACGAGAACGAGCGGCTGATGGCGCGTGCCACCGGCCGCCGGCGCAGGCGCCGGCTCGCCGTCTCCTGGGCCAGCTGCGCCGCCGCGACCGCGGCGACGAGGAAGAGCACGAGGAAGGCACCGCGCTCGCGGTACCCGGGCAGCTCGAGCAGGAGCAGCGCCGGCGCGTGGCTCATGCCGTAGACGCAGACCGTGATGCCCCACTGGATCTTCGCCGTCCGCTCGAGGAAGCGGAACGGGTCGTTGGCCAGGGCGCTGATGACCGGGATGGCGAAGAACACGTAGACCGGGATGAACACGGTGAAGGCCTCGATGAGGCGCATGCCGACGAGCAGGTACTGGGTCGGCAGGACGACGAAGAACGCCAGCAGCAGGCTGCGGTGGTCGGCCCGCCGGGTGTGGGTGAGCGTGACGAACTCGCGCAGGGCCAGGAAGGAGACCGCGCCGAACAGCAGCGTCGAGCCCACCGGCCCGGAGGCCCACGCGACCCAGAACAGCACCGCGCCGACCCACACCGCGCGCAGGTCGCGCGTGAAGCGCTCGCCGGCCTCGGCCCGCTCGGGCGTGTCGTTGCGAAGCGAGCGACCGACGGCCACGAGCGTCGCCAGCAGGAGGACGCCGAACAAGGCGACGAAGAGCAGGCCGATCTGCTGGCCGACGGTCAGCGAACGAAGGCTTTCCATCAGGCGATCGCGCGCAGGGCGATGACGGCAGAGCGGGCCCGGTCGAGGAAGGCGCGCCGCTCCTCGCCCGGGGCCAGCGCGATGGGCGCGCCGAAGACGACGGTGCACAGGATCGGCACCGGGACGACCTCGCCCTTGGGCATCACGCGCTGCACGTTGTCGATCCAGGTCGGCACCAGCTGCACTTCGGGGAAGGCCTGCGCCAGGGCGAACAGGCCCGACTTGAAGGCGGCCGGCTCGGCGGCGTGGCCGCGCGTCCCCTCGGGGAAGATCACCAGCGAGTCGCCGTTGCGCAAGGCGGTCAGCAAGGGCTCCAGCGGGTCCTCGTCGTCGCGCCGCTCGCGGCTCACGTAGACGGCGTTGAAGATCTCGCGCGTGATCCAGTGCCGGAGCGGCGACGAGGTCCAGTAGTCGCGCGCCGCGATGGGACGCGTCGCGGCGCGCAGGTCGCGCGGCAGCGCGGCCCAGATCAGGACCCAGTCGAAGTGGCTCTGGTGGTTGGCGAAGTAGATGCGCTGCACCGCCTCCGGCGCCGCGCCGTGCCAGTGCCCTTGCGCCCCGGTGATGAGGCGCGCCAGGGAGGCGAGGGCGAGGCCGGCGAACTCGGAGAGCGTCACGCCGGCGTCGGGTTCGGCGGACTAGTGCCGGAAGTGGCGCACGCCGGTGAACACCATTGCGACATCGCGCTCGTTCGCCGCGTCGATCACCTCGTCGTCCCGCTTCGAGCCGCCCGGCTGGATCACCGCCGTCGCGCCGGCCTCGACGACGACGTCGAGCCCGTCGCGGAACGGGAAGAAGGCGTCGCTGGCGACGGCCGATCCGGCGAGCGACAGGCCGGCGGCACCGGCCTTGATCCTGGCGATGCGCGCCGAGTCGAGCCGGCTCATCTGGCCGGCGCCGACGCCGAGCGTCATGCCGCCGGCGCAGAAGACGATGGCGTTGCTCTTGACGTACTTCGCCACCCGCCAGGCGAAGAGCAGGTCCTCCGTCTCCTGGGCCGAGGGCGCCCGCCGCGTCACGACGCGCAGGTCGCTGGCCGAGATCTCGTGGTTGTCGGCGCTCTGGATGAGCAGCCCCGAGCCGACCCGCTTCAGGTCGTGCGTGTTGCGCCGGCTCGCGGAACCTGAGCCGTCCGGCGGCAGTTCGATCGCGAGCACGCGGGTGTTCGCCTTGGCGGCGAGCACCGCCAGCGCCTCGGCGCTGAACGACGGCGCCAGCAGGACCTCGACGAACTGCTTCGCGACGCGTTCCGCGCAGGCGCCGTCGACCTCGCGGTTGAAGGCGATGATGCCGCCGAAGGCCGAGGTCGGGTCGGTCTTCCAGGCCTTCCCGTAGGCCTCGCGCGTGCTGCCGCCGAGGGCGACGCCGCACGGGTTGGCGTGCTTGACGATGACGCACGCGATGCCGGCGAGGCTCTGCACGCACTCCCAGGCCGCGTCGGCGTCGGCGATGTTGTTGTACGAGAGCTCCTTGCCCTGCAGCTGCCGGGCCGTGACGAGCGAGCCCGGCGCCGGATGGAGGTCGCGGTAGAAGGCGGCCCGCTGGTGCGGGTTCTCGCCGTAGCGCAGGTCCTGCAGCTTGACGAAGCGGCCGTTGGCCTGGCCCGGGAACTCGGCCCGCTGCGGCACGCCGTCGACCGGACCGGCGAGCGACGACAGGTAGTCGCTGATGGCGCCGTCGTAGGCCGCGATCCGGTCGAAGGCAGCGACCGCGAGGGCGAAGCGCAGCGCTTCCTGCACCGTGCCGTGCGCCCGCAGGTCGGCGAGCACCGCGTCGTACTGGGAAGCATCGGTCACCACCGCGACGCCCTGCCAGTTCTTGGCCGCGGAGCGGACCATCGCCGGCCCGCCGATGTCGATGTTCTCGATGGCGTCGGCGAGCGTGCAGTCGGCCTTCGCCACCGTGGCCTCGAACGGATAGAGGTTGACGACGAGAAGGTCGATCGGGGCGATGCCGTGCCGCTCGATCGCCGCCATGTGCCCGGCGCTGTCGCGACGCGCCAGCAGGCCGGCGTGGATGGTGGGGTGCAGCGTCTTGACGCGGCCGTCGAGCATCTCGGGAAAGCCGGTGTGCGCCGCGACCTCCGTGACCGCCAGGCCGTGTTCGGCCAGAAGCCTGGCCGTGCCGCCGGTGGAGAGCAGCCGGAAGCCGAGGCCGGCGAGCGCGTGCGCGAAGTCGACGACGCCGGTCTTGTCGGAGACGGAAATCAGCGCCTGCATCGGGAACTCCTGGTGCGGCCGGCGCGGGCTGCCGTCACTTGATCAGCTTGTGCTCGACGAGCTTTCGACGCAGCGTGTTGCGGTTGATGCCCAGCCACTCGGCGGCGCGGCTCTGGTTGCCGCCGGCCTCGCGCATCACCACCTCGAACAGCGGCCGCTCGACCACGCGCAGGATCATCTCGTACATCGCCGCCGGCTCGACGCCGCGCAGGTCCTTGAAGTAGCTTTCGAGGCTCTCCCGGACGCACTCCTCGATGTGCTTCTTGGTGCTCATCGCATGCCTTGTCAATGAAGCGGCGCGGCGCCCGGCGGCACCGCAGCGGGCATCTGCGGCAGGGTGTCGGCCAGGCGATCGAACCAGGCGGCGACGGCGCGGGCCTGCTCGGCGCACGACTCGATCGCGTTCATGTCGGACCGGAAGGCCTCGCCGCCGGGCAGGCCGCGCAGGGTCCAGCCGATGTGCTTGCGGGCGCTGCGCACGCCGGCGAACTCGCCGTAGAGGCCGTAGTGATCGTCGAGGTGCTCGAGCAGCCAGCCCTTGACGTCGAGGACCCGCGGCGACGCTGCCGTGCCGCCGGTGGCGAGGTGGTGCGCGATCTCCCCGAAGATCCACGGCCGCCCCTGCGCGGCACGGCCGATCATGATCGCGTCGGCGCCGGTGCGCTCGAAGACCGCGCGCGCCTTGGCCGGGGAATCGATGTCGCCGTTGGCGACGACCGGGATCGCCACCGCGCGCTTGACCGCGGCGACGGTGTCGTACTCGGCCTCGCCGCGGTAGCCCTGCTCGCGGGTGCGGCCGTGCACCGCGACCATGGCGACGCCGGCGCCCTCGGCTGCGCGGGCGATGCGCACGGCGTTCTTCTCCGTGTCGCACCAGCCGGTGCGCATCTTCAGCGTCACCGGGACGCCGTGCGGCAGGCAGGCGGCGACGACGGCCTCGACGATGCCGAGGGCCAGCGCTTCGTCGCGCATCAGCGCCGACCCGGCCCACTGGTTGCAGACCTTCTTGGCCGGGCAGCCCATGTTGATGTCGATGATCTGCGCACCGCGATCGAGGTTGTAGGCGGCGGCCTCGGCCATCATGGCGGCGTCGGTGCCGGCGATCTGCACCGAGATCGGTGCCGCTTCGCCATCGTGGTCGGCACGGCGGCTCGTCTTCAGGCTCGCCCACAGGTCCTTGCGCGAGGTCACCATCTCGCTCACCGCGTAGCCGGCGCCGAGGCGCTTGCAGAGCTGGCGGAAGGGCCGGTCGGTGACGCCGGCCATCGGTGCGGCGAAGAGCCGGTTCGCCAGCGTGATGTGGCCGATGCGCATGGGGGCTTGGACGCGGCTGCTGAAAAAGGAGGCAGCAGTATAGCGGCGGGTCGGTGCCCTCCGGCCTCGGTGCCACCCTCGGTCCGAGGTGCGGCGCCGGTTCGATAATCCGCGCGATGGATGCCTGGATCGACTGGCTCATGGCCGCCCTTTCCTTGCCGCAGGTCGGCCTGTCGACCGTCTTCTTCGTGGCTCTGATCGCGTCCACCCTGGTGCCCCTCGGTTCCGAGCCGGCCGTGTTCGGCCTCGTCAAGCTGAACCCGTCGATGTTCTGGCCGGCGGTGCTCGTCGCCACGGCCGGCGCGTCGCTCGGCGGTGCGATCACGTGGTGGATGGGCTACGGCGCCGAGCGGGCCTACGAACGCGTGACGCACCGGCATCCGGATGGGAAGGCGCTCGCGTGGCTGCGCCGCTTCGGTCCCAAGGCCTGCCTGCTGTCGTGGCTGCCGGTGGTCGGCGATCCGATCTGCGCCGTCGCCGGTTGGCTGAAGCTTCCGTTCTGGCCCTGCCTGCTCTACGCGACGATCGGCAAGTTCGGCCGCTACTTCATCATGACCGCAGCCCTGCTCTGGTTCTTTCCGGGCCAGTACACCCGCTGACCCGCCGAGCATGACGCACCCCGCGTACGACGACCTGGTCAGCCACTGGAGCCGCCTGCATCGGTTCGGGCACCTGCAGTCGGTCGCGAGCTGGGACCGCGCCGCCATGATGCCGCCGAAGGGCAGCGAGGCGCGCGCCCTGGCCCTCGCCGAGATCGAGAGCCTGCTGCATCGTCTGCGCACCGAGCCGCGCGTGGGGGTCCTGCTGGCCACGGCCGAAGGCGAGTCGCTCGACGCGCTGGCGCGTGCCAACCTGCGCGAGATGCGACGCGAGTGGACCGGCGCGAACGCGGTACCTGAAGCGCTGGTCGAGGCGAAGTCGCTGGCCACCTCGCGCTGCGAGCAGGCCTGGCAGTCGCAGCGCCCTGCTTCCGACTGGGCGGGCTTCCTCGCCAATTTCCGGCCCGTGCTGCGGCTGGCCCGCGAGGAGGCGAAGTACCTGGCCGACGCCCTCGGGCTGGCGCCGTACGACGCCCTGATGGACCGGTTCGAGCCGGGCATGAGGAGCAGCGAGGTCGATCGCCTCTTCGGCGACCTGCAGGCCTGGCTGCCCGCGCTCGTCGCCACGGCGCGGTCGCAGCAGTCCGACGAAGCCGTGCTCGTCCCGCAGGGGCCGTTCGAGAAGGCGAAGCAGCGCGCGCTGAGCCTCGACGTGATGGGTCTGCTCGGCTTCGACTTCGACGCCGGGCGGCTCGACGAGAGCGCGCATCCCTTCAGCGGCGGCGTGCCCGAGGACACGCGGCTGACGACGCGCTACGTCGAGTTCGATTTCCTGCGCAGCCTGATGGGCACGATCCACGAGACCGGCCATGCCCGCTACGAGCAGAACCTGCCGCGCGGCTGGCTCGGGATGCCCGTGGCGCACGCCCGGTCGATGGGCGTGCACGAGAGCCAGAGCCTGTCCTTCGAGATGCAGCTCGGCCGCAGCCGTGCCTTCGTCGAGCGCCTCGCGCCCTTGGTCGAGAAGCACTTCGGGGCGCGGCCGGCCTTCGAGCCCGGCTCGCTGCACCGGCTGCTGACCCGGGTGCAGCCCGGCTTCATCCGTGTCGACGCGGACGAGCTCACCTACCCGGCGCACGTCATCCTGCGCTACGGCATCGAAAAGCGCCTGATCGAAGGCGAGGTGGAGGCCGAGGACATCCCGGCGCTCTGGGACGACGGCATGGCCCGCCTGCTCGACGTCGACACGCGCGGCCATTTCAGCAACGGCTGCATGCAGGACGTGCACTGGAGCGCCGGACTCTTCGGCTACTTCCCGTGCTACACGCTCGGCGCCATCTACGCCGCGCAGTGGTTCGCGAGCCTTCGCCGCGATAACCCGCAGGTCGACCGGCAGATCGCGGCGGGCGATCTCGCGCCGGTCTTCGGCTGGCTGCGCGACAACATCTGGAGCCAGGGCAGCCGCTGGACCACCGCCGAGCTCGTCACCCGGGCCAGCGGCGAGCCGCTGAACCCGGTTCACTTTCGCCGTCACCTGGAGACGCGCTACCTCGGGCTGACTCCCGCCTGAGGCGGCGCGGGCGCCCTGTGGAAGCTCAGGCCGCCTTCCGGGCGGAGGCGGCACGCGTGCTGCGCTTGGCCGCGGCGCTCTTCAGCGGCGCGGCCCTGGCCGGCGTCCGCGCCGTGGTCTTCGCCGCCGTCTTCGGCGTGGCGGGCTTGGCCTTGGCGCTGATCTGGGCCTGCAGGGCATCGATCCGGTCCATCAGGCTCTGCACATCCTTCGACGAGGGCACGCCGAGCTTCTGCAGCGCCTTGGCGGTGCGCTCCTCGAAGATCGACTCGAGCTTGTCCCACTGCTTGCCGGCCTTGCTGGTGACGTCGTCGGCCATGCTCGTCATGCGGGTGGTGACCTCGTCGAACTTCTCTTCGGCGACGTTCTGGGTCTTCTTTTGCAGCGATGCGCCTTCCTTCACGAGGGCCTCGAAGACCTGCTTGCCTTCGGCCTGGGCCTTGGCGAAGGCACCCATGCCGGCGAGCCAGATCTGCTGCGCCGACTCCTTGACCGAGCTGGCGAGCGCGCTGTCGAAAAGGTGGTTGGCGGAGCCGCTTTTCCGGTCGGCCATCGCCTTGAGTTTCTTGACCATCGTCTTCTCCCTGAGTTGTGTCCGCAGCTGCCGTGTGCAGCGGCTGGGCCGGACTGTAGGCAGCCGGCCTCGAGTGCGCACCCTAATCGGCGCCGGGCGCGCGGTTCACCGCGGCTTCGGGTTAGCACCCCGCGATGCGCGCAGGTCCTTGCAGAAGAATCCGGCTTCCTTCGCGGACACAACATCGGGAGCACGCATGCGCTACTTCGTGACCGGAGCCACCGGCTTCATCGGCAGGCGCCTCGTCAGGACACTGCTGGGCCGACCCGGCGCCATCGTCCACTTCCTGCTCCGCCCGGGAAGCGAAGGCAAGCTCGCCGGCCTCCTCGCCTACTGGGGCGTCGAAGGCACGGGCGCCGAAGGCCGCGCGATCGCCGTCCATGGCGACCTCACGGCGAAGAAGCTCGGTGTCTCCGCCGACGACCTGCGGCGGCTGAAGGGCGAGGTCGATCATGTCTATCACCTGGCTGCCGTCTACGACCTGTCGGCCGACGCGGAGTCGCAGGTCGCCGTGAACATCGAGGGCACGCGTGCGGTGGTCGAGTTCGCGAAGGCCATCGATGCCGGCCATTTGCACCACGTCAGCTCGATCGCCGCCGCCGGCCTCTACGAAGGCGTGTTCAGGGAAGACATGTTCGACGAGGCCGACGGCCTCGACCACCCGTACTTCATGACCAAGCACGAGAGCGAGAAGATCGTGCGCAAGGAAGCCGGGGTGCCGTGGACGGTGTACCGGCCGGCCCTCGTCGTCGGCGACTCGAAGACCGGCGAGATGGACAAGATCGACGGCCCGTACTATTTCTTCAAGCTGATCCAGCGGATGCGCCAGATCCTGCCGCCGTGGATGCCCTCGGTCGGGATCGAGGGCGGGCGCATCAACATCGTGCCGGTCGACTTCGTGATCGCCGCCATCGACCACATCAGCCACCGCAAGGAGGGCCTCGACGGGCGCTGCTTCCACCTCGTCGATCCGATCGGCTACCGCGTCGGCGACGTGCTCGACATCTTCAGCAAGGCGGCGCACGCGCCGAAGATGAACCTGTTCGTCAACGCGGCACTGCTCGGCTTCATCCCGAAGAGCGTGAAGAAGGGCCTGCTCGCGCTGGCGCCGATCCGGCGCGTCAGGAGCGCGGTCCTGAAGGACCTCGGCCTGCCCGAGGACATGCTCACCTTCATCAACTTCCCGACCCGCTACGACTGCCGCGAGGCGCTCGCCGCGCTGAAGGGCTCGGGCATCGAGTGCCCGCGCCTCGACGACTACGCGTGGCGCCTCTGGGACTACTGGGAACGCCACCTCGATCCGTCGCTGCAGATCGACCGTTCCCTGCGCGGCACCGTCGGCGGCAAGGTCGTCCTCGTCACCGGCGGCTCGTCGGGCATCGGCCTCGCGGCCGCCTGCAAGTTCGCCGAGGCCGGGGCGGTCACGGTCATCTGCGCACGCGACGAGGCCAAGCTCGCCGCCGCGAAGCAGGAAATCGTCGACAAGGTCGGGCCGCTGGCGATCGTCGAGACCTACTCCTGCGACATCGCCGACGAATCGGGCTGCCGCGGCCTGGTCGAGTGGCTGAACGCGACGCACGGCGGCGTCGACTTCCTCGTCAACAACGCCGGCCGGTCGATCCGGCGTGCGATCGAGGCGAGCTACGAGCGCTTCCACGATTTCGAGCGGACGATGCAGCTCAACTACTTCGGCTGCCTGCGCGTGACCATGGGCTTCCTGCCGGGCATGGTCGCCAAGAAGAAGGGCCACGTCGTCAACATCAGCTCGATCGGCGTGCTGACCAACGCGCCGCGGTTTTCCGCCTATGTGGCCTCGAAGGCCGCCCTCGACGCCTGGACGCGCTGCGCCTCGAGCGAGTACGCCGACACGGGCATCACCTTCACCACCATCAACATGCCGCTGGTGCGAACGCCGATGATCGCGCCGACGGGGCTCTACAACAACGTCCCGGTGCTCTCGCCGGAAGAAGCGGCGAACATGATCGCCGAGGCCTGCGTCGACAAGCCGGTGCGCATCGCCACCCGGCTCGGCATCACCGGCGAGCTCCTGCACGCGATCGTCCCGCGCGTCGCCCAGATCGTCATGAACTCGACCTTCCGAATGTTCCCCGACAGCGCCGCAGCCAAGGGCGACAAGGGCGACAAGTCGGTCAAGTACCAGCCTTCGCCGGAGGCGGCCGCGATGGCGCAGATGATGCGGGGCATCCACTTCTGACTCGGCTCGACGGCGCGTCGGCCGGGTCAGGCTTGGCCCGTCCTTACTGGATCGGCTTGCCGACCAGCGCCTGTGCCTTCGCCGTGACGAGCGCCGGCTGGGCGCGGTACTGCTGCGGGAACACCGTCTTCAGGTTGACGATCTTCGGCAGGTCGTAGCGGGCGATGTAGGGCTGCGTCGGGTTCAGGGTCAGGTAGTCCTGGTGGTACTCCTCCGCCGGGTAGAAGGCCTTCAGCGGCACGACCTCGGTGACGATCTTCTTCGGGTAGACCTTGGCGGCGTCGAGCTGGGCGATGTAGCGCTCGACCGTCTGCTTCTGCGCCGCGTCGACATAGAAGACCGCGGAGCGGTACTGCGGGCCGACGTCCGGCTCCTGGCGGTTCAGCTGGGTCGGGTCGTGCGCGACCGAGAAATACACCTGCAGCAGCGTCGCAAAGCTGACCTTCTTCGGATCGTAGGTGATCTGCACGGCCTCGGCGTGGCCGGTCATGCCGGTGCCGATCATTTCGTAGCGAGCCGTCTCCTTCGCACCCCCGGAGTACCCCGACACCGCCTGGACGACTCCCTCGACCCGCTGGAAGACGCCCTGCACGCCCCAGAAGCAGCCGCCGGCGAACACCGCCGTCTGCGTGCCGCTGGCCTCGCGCGTGGCGTCGACGGCGGCCGGCGGGATCCGCACCGCGGCTTCGCTGGCGACGCTGTCGTTCAGGTGCGCGGCGAGGCCGGCGAGGAGGACGACGCCGGTGAACACCGCCACCGACACCGCTAGCTGGCGCGCCCGGCGCGCAAGCGGGAAAGAACTGCTGCCCATGGTGGCCTCCTGGAGGGTTCGCACATCGGTCGTGCGGGCCCTGCGGCGATTACACCACCAGGGCTTCGGTTCGGCTCCAGGCCGGGGTCAATGTCCTGCCGCCGAGCTGTCCTTGGCTGTCATCTGCGCATACGGCGCGACCGCTTCTGCGCTCGCTGGGTCGGCGTCGCCGAGCCAGGCCCCGCCGTCCCGCAGTGCCGCCTGCAGCGCGCCGATGTCGACGTCGTGCACGGCACTGCCGGCGGCCAGGGCCAGCGCGGCGGCCGTGCCGGCAGCCTGGCCCATGACGAAGCAGGGACCGGAAACGCGCGCCGCCGAGTGACCCTCGTGCGTCATCGACGCGCAGCGTCCGGCTAGAAGCAGGTTGAGGGCGCCGGCGGCCGAGCTGCGCCGCGGCAGCAGCATGCGATAGGGCAGCTGGTTGAAGCCGCGCGACTCTGGAATCGGTGGCCAGCGCCACTCGACGTCGCCGGCGACGTGCAGCTCGAGCGGCCAGCCGTTGACGCCGATGGTGTCGGCGAAGCTGGCGCAGCCGACGACGTCGTCGCCGCTCAACGCGACCTCGCCGATCAGCCGGCGCGTCTCGCGGATGCCGAGCTGCGGCGCGATCTCGAGCGCGTAGGCGGCCTCGAAGCCGGGCACGCGGGTGCGCAGGAAGCGCAGGTAGTCGATGGCCTGGCGCCGGCCCTCGAGCTCGCCGCCGCTCAGCGAGCGTGCGTCGGTGCCGTCGACCGCCGAGCCGTCGGCGTTCTTCAACTGCGTGACGTTGACGCGCCACTCGGTCGGATGCTTCTGCGGCCGCACGATCGCGCCGCGGCGCGGAAAGCGGAACTCGCCGGCGGCCTCGGCGGCTTCCATGCGGGCCGGGATCGTCCGCCAGGCTTCGCCGGCGCGCTGCCGGTCGACGTTGCCGACGCGGAACATCAGCGTCGGGTAGAGCAGCTCGCCGTCGGGGCCGCCGAGCGCCATCGGCACGCCGGCCAGGTGGGCCAGGTCGCCGTCGCCGGAGCAGTCGACGAAGACCCGGCCGCGCACCGCGACCCGGCCCGACTTCGTCTCGAGCAGCACGGCGGCGAGGCGGCCGTCGTCGTGGCGCAGCGCGCCGACGGCGAAAGCGTGGAACAGCAGCTCGGCGCCGGCGGCAAGCACGGTCGCGTCGGCGGCGCACTTGAACGCCGCGGTGTCGTAGGCCTGGGCGCAGATCTTTCCGAACACGAGGTGCGGCTCGTTCAGGCCGCCGAGTGCCGTCATGCGATCGAGCAGCTCGTCGGCGACGCCGTGCACGACGCGGCGGATCGTGCCGTGCACGTTGGCGTGCAGGCCGCAGAAGTTGGTCACGCCCGCGGCCGTGCCCATGCCGCCGAGAAACCCGTAGCGCTCGACGAGCAGGGTGCGGGCGCCGCGCCGCGCCGCGGCACGGGCGGCAGCGATGCCGGCCGGCCCGCCGCCGAGGACGATGACCTCGTACTCGCCGTAGACGGGCGTGCGCCGGGCCGGCTCGCCGACCGTGGCGACCGGCTCCACGCGGTCAGTCGAGGCTGATGTTGTTCTTCTGGATGATCGGCCGCCAGCGCTCCACGTCGGCGGCGAGCACGGCCTTCGCCTCGGCCGGCGTGTTGGCGACGACGTCCATGTACTGCAGCTTCAGCTTCTCGCGGATCTCGGGGTCGGCGAGGATCTGCGCCAGTTCCTCGTGCAGGCGGCGGACGATCGCGTCGGGCGTCTTCGCCGGGACGATGAAGCCCATCCAGGCGTCGGCGTGAATCCCGGTGAGGCCGCTCTCGGCCAGGGTCGGCAGCTCGGGCAGCGCCGCCGAGCGCCTGGCGGTGGCCACGGCCAGGCCCTTGATCTTGCCGGACTTGATGTGCGGCACGACCGCGGCGGCGGGCAGGACGGCGATGTCGGCGGTGCCGGAGAGGAGAGCGTTGACTGCCGGCCCGGAGCCGGCGTACGGCACGTGGACGACGCTGGTGCCGCTCCTCGAGGCCAGGGCCTCCATGGCCAGGTGCGAGATGCTGCCGGCGCCCATCGACGAATAGTTGTACTTGCCGGGGTTCTTCTTCATCAGCGCGACCAGCTCGTCGGTGCTGTTGACGCCGAGCGTGGCCGGGACGACGAGCACGCTGGGCTGCGTCGCCGCGATGCTGACCAGCTCGAGGTCGCGCGATTCGTACGGCATCTTCTTGAACAGCAGGGCGTTGACGCCGAGCGGGCCGGCGATGCTCACGCCGATGGTCTGCCCGTCCGGAGCGGCCTTGGCCACCGCGTCGGTCCCGGAGTTGCCGGCGGCGCCGGCCTTGTTCTCCACGACCATCGGCTGGCCGGTGCGCTTGCTCAGCCGCTCGGAAACGAGGCGGGCGATGATGTCCGGCGTCGAGCCCGGGCCGTACGGGACGATGATCTTGACCGGACCCTTGGGCCAGTCGGCGGCCGGCGCGGCCTGCGCGAGGGCAGCGCCGCCGGCGGCGACGAGAGCACCGCAGGCGGCGAGTTGCAGGAAGCGCAAAAGAGAGCGGTAGTGCATGGGGCGTGCCTCGTTCGAAGGTTAGGATTCTGCCGCTTTCGAATCCCGGAGCGACGCCCACCGATGCCGCCATGACCACGACCGACGCGCCTCCCGCCGACCCCTCCGGGCCGGACCTGTCCCACGTGGCGCCGCGCGACAAGGCCGAGATCCTGGCCCAGGCGCTGCCCTACATCCGCAGGTTCCATGGCAAGACCATCGTCATCAAGTACGGCGGCAACGCCATGACCGATCCGGGGCTGCAACAGGATTTCGCCGAGGACGTGGTCCTGCTCAAGCTGGTCGGCATGAACCCGGTGGTGGTGCA
>NZ_JANODC010000006.1:0-10957 GCF_031412495.1 Rhizobacter sp.
GCGGCTTCGCCGGCCGCTGCCGGTGCCGGTCGCCAGCTGCCGAAGTGGCGCCGCGCCAGCGTCAGGCCGGCCGCCGGCGTGATGTCGCCGGTCAGGATCAGCACGGCCTGGTCGGGCCGGAAGGTGCGCCGGTGCAGGCCGACGAGGTCGTCGCGACGGATCCGCGGCAGCGATTCAGGGGTGCCGCCGGCCGGGTGGCCATAGGCGGTGCCGGCGTAGGCGAGGCGGTCGGCAGCGAGCGTCGCGAGCACGCCCGGATCGGCGTAGGCGACCTTCAGCGAGTCGAGGCTCTGGGTCCGGATCCGCTCGATCTCGGCGGCCGCGAAGACCGGCTCGGTCGCGACTTCGGCGACGAGCGCCAGGGCTGCGTCGAGGCGGGGCGTCGTCACCGTGATGCCGACGCTCGACTGGTGCCAGCCGGCCCCGCTCTCGAGCGAGCCGCCGAGCGCCTCGGCGGCGGCGGCGAGCTCCGGCGCGCTGCGCCGGCGCGTGCCCTGGGTCAGCAGCGTCGCCGCCATGGACGCGAGGCCCGCCAGCCGCGGCGGATCCGCTTCGCTGCCGGACAGCACCACCAACTGGGCGCTGACCAGGGGCACGCCCTGGCGGCGTGCCACGACGAGGCGCAGCCCGTTGTCGAGCACCGTCTCGCTCGGTGCCGCGATCACCAGGGGGCGGGGTGGTGCCGGAGGGGGCGGCGTCGGAAAGGGCTGCGCCTGGACCAGGCCGGCACAGACGCCGATGCAGAGGGCGACGACCCATCGCGCTGCCGACACGCGGCGGGTCGACGTCTGGCCGGGCGCTGTCGGGCCGCTCAAGGCCGGGCTCCGGCCTGGCGATAGTCGAGCGTCACCTTGTGCGGCTGCAGGAGGTACTGGCGCACGACACGGCGCACGTCGGCCGCGGAGACGCGTTGCAGCTCCTCGAGCGCGGTGTTGATGCGCGCCGGGCTGCCTTCGAGGACGGCCGCCTCGCCCATCGCCGAGGCCAGCCCGAGCGGCGTCTGCCGCGACACGAACGCGCCAGTGATGAGCTGGTTCTTGACCTTCTCCAGTTCGGCTGCGGTCGGCGGCGAGTCGACGAGGCGGCGCAGCTCGGCGAGCAGGGCGGCGCCGAGCTGGGCGACCGGTCTGTCGCCGGAGGCGATCGCGTACGCCATAAGGAGCCCGGGCCCTTCACGCAGGCCGGCCTCGAAGCCGGCCTGGGTGGCGATCTGCTGGCGGTAGACGAGCGACTGGTGCAGGCGCGACGACTCGCCCGCCGAGAGCACCGCCGAGGCGACCTGCAGGGCGGCGGCATCGCGGCTCCGCAGCGGCGGCGCCTGCCAGACCAGCGCCACCGCCGGCAACGGGACCGTCGGCGCGGTGATGGTGCGGGCCCGGTCGGCGGTCCAGGGCGGCTCGCTGCCGGTGAAGGTCGGCAGCGGCTCGGTCGGTCGCCGGACCGGGCCGAAATAGCGGTCGACCCAGGCGTCGAGCTGCCTCGGCTCGAAGTCGCCGGCGACGATCAGCGTCGCGTTGTCCGGCCGGTAGTAGCGGGCGTGGAAAGCGACGACGTCGGCGAGCGTCGCCGCCTCGAGGTCCTCGATGCTGCCGATCGCCGAGCGCCGGTACGGGTGCTGCAGGTAGGGCTCGGTCGTCACCGCGTTGAAGAACAGCCCGTACGGCGAGGCGAGCACGCGCTGCCGGTACTCCTCCTGCACCACGGCCCGCTCGGACCGGAAGCTCGCCTCGTCGACCTTGAGGTTCATCATCCGCTCGGCCTCGGCCCAGAGCAGGGTCTCGAGGTGGTTCGACGGCACGACCGACTGATAGGCCGTCACGTCGTCGCTGGTGAAGGCGTTGTTGACGCCGCCGACGTCCTCGGTGAGGCGATCGAACTGCTCGGCCTTCAGGTACTCGGTGCTCTTGAACATCATGTGCTCGAAGAGGTGGGCGAAGCCCGAGCGCCCGGCCGGATCGTTCCGCCCGCCGACGCGGTACCAGACCTGGATGCTGACCGTGGGGCTGCTGCGGTCCTCGATCGAGAGGACCTGCAGGCCGTTGCCGAGACGGCGCTCGCGGTAGGCGACCTGCGGCACCTCGAGCGCGGCCGCCACGCCGACGGCGGGCGTGCGGCCGGTCGCTGCGGCAGCCGGCTTCGCCTGCGCAGCCGAGTCCGTCTGCGCGAGCGCGCCCGCTGCGATCAAGGTGCCCGCCAGGACCACGGTGGCCGTGGCGGCGCGGGCGGAGAGCAGGGTCGATCCGAGGCGGTGCATGCGGGCCACGCTGCGAAACGGCTCAGGCCGACGCGGTCACCAGCGAGAAGTGCTCGACCTGCGGCGGCGCGGCGAAGAACGGCCCGACGATGGCGCGCCACTCGGGGAAGAGCGGGCCCTGGCGGAAGTCGACGGTGTGGTTCTCGAGCGTGTCCCACCAGATCATGAGGACGTAGCGCTCGGGCGACTCGATGCCCTTGTGCACCTGGTGTTTGCGATAGCCGGTGCAGCGGCTCGCCACCGTGGCCAGGCCGTGCGCGACGGCGGCCTCGAACTCTGCGTTCCGGCCCGGCGTGATGCGGATGTCGGCGATCTCGAGAATCATCTTTCGTGCTCCTTGCGAATCACTGTACGCCGAGATAGCGGTCGAGCGCGCCGGCGTCGGCGGCGATCTCCGCCGAGCTGCCTTCGAGGACGATGCAGCCCTTCTCGAGGACGACGGCGCGGTCGGTGTGGCCGAGCACGGCACGCGCGTTGCGATCGACGATGAGGGTGGCGATGCCGGTGGCGCGGATCGCCGAGACGGTGCGCCAGATCTCGGCGACGACGAGCGGCGCCAGGCCTTCGGTCGCCTCGTCGAGGACGAGCAGGCGCGGGTTGGTGAGCAGGGCGCGGCCGATCGCGAGCATCTGCTGCTCGCCGCCCGAGAGCTGCTGGCCGCCGTGCCCGAGCCGCTCCGACAGGCGCGGGAAGGTCTCGAGGACGCGCTCCAACGTCCAGTCGGCGCTGCCGTCCGGGCCGGGCCGGGCCGTCATCACCAGGTTCTCGCGCACCGACAGGTTGGGAAAGATGCCGCGCCCTTCCGGAACGTAGCCGATGCCGAGGCGCGCCATCCGTTCCGGTGCGGCGCCGGTGACCGTGCGCCCTTGCCAGGCGATGCTGCCGCCGGCCGCGGGCACGTAGCCCATGAAGGTGCGGATCAGCGTCGTCTTGCCCATGCCGTTGCGGCCGAGCAGGCCGACCGACACGCCGGCCGGCACCTCCATCGAGACGCCGCGCAGCACGTGGCTGTCGCCGTAGCGCGCGTGCAGGTCGGCAATGGCGAGCAGGGAACTCATCGCGTGGGGGCGTCGTCGTCGCCCAGATAGGCGAGGCGCACCGCGGGGTCGGCACGGATGCGCTCCGGCTCGTCGCTGGCGATGACCTGGCCGTTGACCATCACCGTGATGCGGTCGGCGACGCGGAACACCGCGTCCATGTCGTGCTCGACGAGGAGGATGGCGTGGCTCGCCTTCAGCGTGCCGAGCAGGTCGAGCATGCGGCCGGTCTCCTCGGCGCCCATGCCGGCCAGCGGCTCGTCGAGCAGCAGGGCGCGCGGCTCCGTGGCCAGGCACATCGCAATCTCGAGCTGGCGCTTGGCACCGTGGCTGAGCGTGCCGGCGGTGCGGCCCGCTTCGCCGGCGAGGCCGGCCGCGCCGAGGGCGCGCGCCGCCGCGGCGATGCCGGTAGCGTCCTTCGAGGCGCTCTCCCACACGCGCCACGGCCGCGGCGCGCGCGACTGCGCCGCGAGGCGGCAGTTCTCGAGGGCGCTGAACTCCGGAAAGATGGTGGTCCGCTGGTAGCTGCGGCCGAGGCCGGCGCGGGCCCGGCGCGGCTGCGGCCAGCGCGTGACGTCTTCGCCGGCGAAGCGCACGCTGCCCGCGCTCGGCGCCATCTCGCCGGAGAGCATGTTGATGAGGGTCGACTTGCCCGCGCCGTTGGTGCCGATCACGGCGTGGATCTCGCCGACGTGCAGCTCGAGCGATACGCCGTCGACCGCGGCGAGGCCGCCGAAGCGCTTGCCGAGGCCGGTCGCCTGCAGCAGCGCCTCAGCCACGCCGCGCTCCGCGCAGGCGCTCGCCGAGCCCGATCAGGCCGCGCGGCAGGGCGGCGACGAAGGCGATGATGGTCAGGCCCAGCGTGAGCTGCCAGTGCGACGCCAGCGGGCCGACGATGCCCTCCGACTGGAACACTTCCTTGAGCAGCGTGAAGGCCACCGCGCCGATCACCGCGCCGCGCAGGCTGCCGATGCCGCCGAGGATCAGCATCAGCAGGACCGCACCGGACTCGTGCCACGACAGCAGCTCGGGGTTGACGGCGCCGTCCTTGACCGCCAGCAGCAGGCCGGCCAGGCCGGCCAGCGCGCCGGCGACGATGAAGGCGGCCAGCTTGTACGGCGTCGTCGAGAAGCCCGCCGCGCGCATGCGCTGCTCGTTGACCCGGATGCCCGCGAGGGCGTGGCCGAAGCGCGAGCGGAGCAGGAGGGCGATGAAGGCATAGGTGCCGGCCAGCGCGGCCAGCACGGCGTAGTACAGGTGCAGCCGCTGGCCGAGATCGAGAAGGGTGACGCCGCCGACCTGCAGCGTCGGCTTGACGTACAGGAAGATGCCGTCGCTGCCGCCGCCGGCCTTGGTGTCGTGGACCACGAAGTAGGCGAGCTGCGCGAAGGCAAGCGTGACCATGATGAAGTAGACGCCGCGCGTGCGCAGGCTGAGCGCACCGACGACCGCGGCATAGAGCGCAGCGCCGCCGACGGCGAGCACGAGCAGCACAGGCAGGGGCGCGCCGCTGTCGCCTGAGCCGAGCACCGCGGCATAGGCGCCGATGCCGAGGAAGGCGGCGTGGCCGAGGCTGACCAGCCCGGTGGCGCCGACGAGCAGCTCGAGGCTGAGCGCGAAGATCGCGTAGATCGCGATCCGGACGATCAGGTCCTGGGTGTACGGCGTCAGGAAGAACGGCAGGACGGCGACGAGGGCGAGCGCCGCCGCCGGGACGAGCCAGCCGCCGGCCTCGCGACGGCCGATGTCGGGCAGCTCGGCGATGTCGGGTGGGTCCGTCGCCTGGCCCGGCGTGCCCCTGGCCTCAGACGGCACGTTTCATCAGCCCTTCGGGCCGCCAGATGAGGATGATCGCCATCAGCAGGTAGACGCCGGCGCCGCTCCATTCCGCGAAGAAGACCTTGCCGAAGGTGTCGACGAAGCCGACCAGCAGCGAGGCGATCAAGGCCCCGGTGATCGAGCCGATGCCGCCGATCACGACGACGACGAAGCAGATGATGAGGATGCTGCCGCCCATGCCCGGGTACACCGAGGAGAGCGGCGCGGCGATCATGCCGGCCAGCGCGGCGAGTGCCACGCCGCCGGCGAAGACGACCCGGTAGAGCTGGCGGATGTCGACCCCCAGCCCGCGCACCATGTCGCGGTTGCTTGCGCCGGCGCGGATCATCATGCCGAGCCGCGTCCGGTTGACGACGGCGTAGAGCGCGACGGCGACCACCAGGCAGGCCACCGACGCGAAGACCCGGTACCACGGGTACTCCATCAGACCGCCGAGGCGAAAGCCGCCCGCGAGCCACGCCGGAATCGGCACGCCGTGCACGTCGTTGCCGACGAGGATGCTGCGCAGCTCCTCGAAGACCAGGATCAGGGCATACGTCATCAGCACCTGCTGCAGGTGGTCGCGCTGGTACAGGAAGCTGAAGAAGGCCCACTCGAGCAGGTAGCCGAACATCGCGGCGAGCACCACGCCGGCGACGAGGCGCAGCACGAAGGCGTCGCCGAACACCGGCGCCAGCGCGAAGGCCATGTAGGCGCCGAGCATGTAGAAGCTGCCGTGGGCGAGGTTGATCACGCCCATGATCCCGAAGATCAGCGTCAGGCCGCTGGCGACGAGAAAGAGCAGCAGGCCGTACTGGACGGCGTTCAGGCACTGAACGAGGAAGGTGGCGGTGTCCATCGCCACCTCACGTTAACCGAGTCAGAGCTTGCAGCCCCTCGCCGGATCCGCCAGACCCTTGACGGCCACCGAGCGGAACTCGTTGTTGTTGCCCTTGACCTCGCGCAGGAACATGTCCTGCACCGGGTTGCCGGCCGGCGAGATCGTGAACTTGCCGCGCGGGCTGTCGACGGTGACCTTGCGCATCGCGGCGGTGAGCTGGTCGCGCTTGGAGAGGTCGCCGTTCACCGCCTTGAGGCCGGCCGCCAGGACCTGCGCGGCGTCGTAGCCCTGCACCGCGTAGACGTCCGGCTGCGCCTTGAAGGCGACGGCGTAGTTCTTGCGGAAGGTGTTGTTGCGCGGCGTGTCCAGGTTGTCGGCGTAGTGCAGCGCGGTCAGGATGCCCTGCGCGGCAGCGCCCTGCGCCTCGAGCGTGCCGTCGGTGAGGAAGCCCGCGCCGTAGAGCGGAATCGACTTGTTCAGTCCGGCGGAGGCGTAGTCCTTGACGAACTTGACGGCGCCGCCGCCGGCGA
Source organism: Rhizobacter sp. (assembly GCF_031412495.1). Classification (GTDB taxonomy): domain Bacteria; phylum Pseudomonadota; class Gammaproteobacteria; order Burkholderiales; family Burkholderiaceae_C; genus Schlegelella_A. The sequence goes on from NZ_JANODC010000006.1 coordinate 6,481, forward strand.
AGAACGAGTAGACGACGTCGGGCTTCTGGGCCGCGATCTCGGTCAGCAGGGCCTGGAACTCGACGTTCGGGAAGGGCAGGTTGAGCTCCTTGATCACCTTGCCGCCGCTCTTCTCGAAGCCTTCGGTGAAGCCCTTGACCGACTCCGCGCCGGCGGCGTAGTTCCAGGTGATTGTCATCGCCCGCTTGACCCCCTTCTGCCCGGCGACGACGCCCATCGCGTAGCCGGGCTGCCAGTTGGAGAAGGAGGTGCGGACGATGTTCGGCCCGCACATCGGGCCGGTGATCGCGTCGGCGCCGGCGTTCGGGATGATGAGCAGCGTGTTGTTGTCCTTGGCCGCCTTGGCCATCGCCAGCGCCACGCCGGAGTGCACCGTGCCGACGAGGACGTCGACGTTGTCGCGCTTGATCAGCTTGTTGACGTTGTCCGTCGCCTTCGACGGATCGGACTCGTCGTCGACCTTGAAGTACTGGACCTCGCGGCCGCCGAGCTTGCCGCCCTGCTCCTGCACGTGCAGCTTGAAGCCGTTCTCGATCGCGGTGCCGAGCGCGGCGAAGGTGCCCGAGGCGGGCAGCATCAGGCCGATCTTGATCGGGCCGGTCGCGCCCTGGGCGAAGGCCGCGGGTGCGCCGAGCGCAAAGGCGGCGGCAAGGGCGCCGGCGAGGCCGAGAGACGTGGGTAGCATGGAGGCTCCTGTCAGGTTTCTGAATGGGGTGAATGGTCGAGGATGAAGCGGCCGGCTTCCCGGGTGAGGACACCGGGCTGGTCGCGATGGGGCGAGTGTCCGCATTCCGGGATGGCGAGCAAGCGGGTTTCCGGCAATCGACGCTGGATGGCCCGGATCTGCTCCAGCGTCCCGTACTCGTCGTTCTCGCCCTGGACGGCGAGCACCGGGCAGGCGATCGACTCGAGCTCGGCCTCGATGTTCCAGGTGCGGAATTCGGGCGACAGCCAGGCGTCGTTCCAGCCGCCGAAGGCCGAGTCGGGAACGTCGTGGTAGCGGGCCAGACGCTCGCGCAGGCCGCCGCTGTCGTAGGCCGCCTTCGCCTTCTCGATGCTGGCGATCGAGACCGGCTCGACGAACAGGTGCGGGGCGACGGCGACGACGCCGGCGACGTCGAAGCGCGACGCGTGCAAGAGGGCGATCGAGCCGCCGTCGCTGTGGCCGAACAGCCAGGGCCGCACGATGCCGGCCTTCTCGAACAGGGCCGGAAGGACCTCGGAAGCCTGCCGGTGCATGAAGTCCGGTCGCCAGGTCTCGCCCGCCGCACGCGGGGTCGACCGGCCGTATCCGTGGCGCGAGAAGACGAAGCCCGAGAGGCCGTTGGCTTCGCAGAACGCGGCCGGAAAGCCGCGCCACATCGCGACCGAGCCGAGGCCCTCGTGCATGAAGACGACGAGGGGCCGGGCCCTCTCGACCGGGGCGCCGACGCGCTCGATCTCCAGCCGCAGGGGCTGGCCGCCCCAGTCGATCTCGACGAAGCCGCTCACGGTGGCGCTAGGCTCAGGCCGGACCGCCGCGCTCGCGCTGGCGCAAGCGGAAGCGCTGGATCTTGCCGGTGGCCGTCTTCGGCAGCTCGTCGACGAACTCAATGAAGCGCGGGTACTTGTACGCGGCCAGGCGCTCCTTGACGAAGGCCTTCAGCTCGGCCTCGCTGACCGCCTGGCCCGCCTTGGCGACGACGAAGGCCTTGGTCTTGGTCAGGCCGTCCCCGTCCTCGATGCCGATGACCGCGCTCTCGAGCACCGCCGGGTGCTGCATCAGCGTGCCCTCGACCTCGAACGGCGAGACGTAGATGCCGCTCACCTTGAGCATGTCGTCGCTGCGCCCGGCGTAGGTGTAGTAGCCGTCGGCGTCGCGCGAGTACTTGTCGCCGCTCTTGGTCCACGCGCCCTGGAAGGTCTGCCGCGACTTGTCGCGGTTGCACCAGTACATGAGGGCCGCGCTCGGGCCCTCGATCCACAGGTCGCCGACCTCGTCGTCGGCGACGGGCCGGCCGTCGTCGCTGCGCAGCTCGATGGTGTAGCCGTCGACCGGCTTGCCGGTCGTGCCGTAGCGGACGTCGCCCGGCCGGTTCGAGAGGAAGACGTGCAGCATCTCGGTCGAGCCGATGCCGTCGATGATCTGGCAACCGAAGTGGCGCTCGATGCGCTGGCCGATCTCGGCCGGCAGCGCCTCGCCCGCCGACGAGCACATGCGCAGCGCCACTTGCTCGCGCGACGGCAGGCTCGGCGACGCGAGCATGCCGGCGAAGCCGGTCGGCGCGCCGAAGAAGATGGTGGGGCGCAAGGGCTCGCCTGCGCCGGAGCCGCCCGGCGCGCCCTCGGTCCAGCGCCTGAAGACGGCGTCCGGCGTCGGCCGCTCCGCCATCAGCACGACCGTCGCGCCGACGGCGAGCGGAAAGCTGAGGGCGTTGCCGAGGCCGTAGGCGAAGTACAACTTGGCCGCGGAGAAGCAGACGTCGCTCTCGCGCAGGGCGAGGACGCCCTTGCCGTACAACTCGACCGTCCACCAGGCGTTGGCGTGCGTGTGCACCGTCCCTTTCGGCTGGCCGGTCGAGCCGGAGGAGTAGAGCCAGAAGGCGATGTCGTCGCCGCGGGTCGGGGCCGCGGCGGCGAGCGGCTCTGCGGCGGCGAGGAGGGCCTCGAAGTCGTGCCGGCGGGCGGCACCGGAGGCGGGTGCTGGCGCCGGTGCCCCCTTCGACACGACGACGTCGGCGACTTCGTGCCCCGGCCTCGCCATCGCCTCGTCGAGCACCGCCGCCAGGGCGGCCGAGACGAGCACCGCCCGGGCGCGGCTGTGCGCCAGCATGTAGGCGTAATCCTCGGCCGTGAGCAGGGTGTTGACCGCGACCGGCACGATGCCGGCGCAGAGGCAGCCGAGGAAGGCGACCGGCCACTCGTTCGTGTCGAGCATCGCCACCAGCACGCGCTCCTCGCGGCGTAGGCCGAGGCCGAGCAGCGCACTGCCGAAACGCCGCGAGCGCTCGGCCAGCTCGCCGTAGCTCAGGCTGCCGCGGTCGTCGACGTAGGCCGTCTTGCCGGGCCGGCCGCGGTTGGCGGCGAACAGGTGCTCGGCGAAGTTCAGGTGTTCGGGGGCCTGGGGCATGGGGTGGGCTTCCTCGGCGGGCGACTAGGCAGTATATTGCATGCCATGGCCGCTGCCGACAAGGACCCCTTCCTCACCGCCCTCGGCGAGCGCGTTCGCTTGCTGCGCTCGCGGCGGGGCCTGACGCGCAAGTCGGTGGCGAAGGCGTCCGGGGTGTCCGAGCGGCACCTGGCGAACCTCGAGTACGGGATCGGCAACGCCTCGATCCTGGTCCTGCGCCAGGTCGCCGGTGCGCTCGCCTGCTCGCTCGCCGAGCTGGTCGGCGACGAGACGACCCGCTCGCCAGACTGGCTGCTGCTGCGCGAGCAGCTGCGCGGGCGCGGCGACGCCGACCTGCGCCGCGCCCGCGTCGCTCTGGGGCGCCTGTTCGGCGGCAAGGAGTTTGAGGGGGCGCGCGGCCGGCGCCTGGCCCTGGTCGGCCTGCGCGGCGCCGGCAAGTCCACCCTCGGCCGCCTCCTCGCCGAGGCTCTCGAGATGCCCTTCGTCGAGCTCAGCCGGGAGATCGAGCGCGTCGCCGGCTGCAGCGTGCGCGAGATCCACGACCTGTACGGGACCGCCGCCTACCGCCGCTACGAGCGCCGTGCCCTCGACGAGACCGTGGCACTGCACGGCGAGGCGGTGATCGCCACGCCCGGAGGCATCGTCGCCGAGCCGGCGACCTTCAACGTCCTGCTCGCCCATTGCGCGACGATCTGGATCACCGCATCGCCCGAAGAGCACATGGCACGCGTGGCCGCGCAGGGCGACACGCGGCCGATGGCGGCGAGCCCCGAGGCCATGGACGACCTGCGCCGCATCCTCGCCGGCCGCGCCCCCTTCTACGCCAAGGCCGACGCGGTGCTCGACACGAGCGGGCGGACGGAGGCGGACAGCCTGGCCACGCTGCTGGCGCTGGCCGGCGACCTGCTCGAGGTGCGCCCGGGGGCATCGAAAGCCCCTGGTGAGATGAAGCCGATTGCATCAGTCGCTTGATTGTTCGTCATGGCATGCACTATGATGCATTGATCGCCTGGAGATTCGCATGGAAGACCGTTCTGCCCCGCCCCGCGTCGACTACCGCGTCGAGCCTTCCGGCTACAGGCACTGGAAGCTGGGCGTCGAAGGCCCGCTGGCGACGCTGCACCTGGACATCGCCGAGGACGCGGGCATCCGCCCCGGCTACAAGCTCAAGCTCAACAGCTACGACCTGGGCGTCGACATCGAGCTCGCCGATGCGCTGAACCGCATCCGCTTCGAGCACCCGCAGGTGCGCTCCGTCGTCGTCTCGAGCGGCAAGGACCGCGTGTTCTGCTCGGGCGCCAACATCTTCATGCTCGGCGTGTCGAGCCATGCATGGAAGGTGAACTTCTGCAAGTTCACCAACGAGAC
>NZ_JANODC010000007.1:0-22930 GCF_031412495.1 Rhizobacter sp.
GCGAACTTGATGCCGCCGAACTCGGTGAGCATGATCGGCTGGCCGCGGTGCGGGTAGCCGTCGAGCGTGAGGACGCGGCCGCCGGGTCGGCGCCGGTCGAACAGCTGGTCGGGCTTGATCTCGGGCCCGTAGCGCACGCGCAGGTGCTCGGTGTTGGCGTCGTAGTCGTGGATGCCGATGATGTCGGTGGCGCTGCTTTCCCAGCCGTCGTTGCCGATCACCGGCCGCGTCGCGTCGAGCGTCTTGGTCAGGTGGTAGAGCGCCTGCACCGCGTGCCGCTGCTCGCCGACCGCGTTCAGGTCGGGCACGCCCCACGACTCGTTGAACGGCACCCAGACGATGATGCAGGGGTGGCTGTAGTCGCGGGCGATGACCTCGGTCCACTCGCGGATCGTCCGCTTGATCGCGGTGCGCGTGAAGCGGTACGCCGAAGGCATCTCGGCCCAGACGAGCAGGCCGAGCCGGTCGGCCCAGTACAGGTAGCGCGGGTCCTCGACCTTCTGGTGCTTGCGCACGCCGTTGAAGCCCATCGCCTTGGCCAGCTCGACGTCGCGCTTCAGGGCCGCGTCGTCGGGCGCCGCCAGCAGCGTGTCGGGCCAGTAGCCCTGGTCGAGCACCATGCGCAGCAGGTAGGGCCGGCCGTTCAGCATGAAGCGGTCGCGCAGCACCTGCACCTGGCGCAGGGCCGTGTACGAGGCGAACTCGTCGATGACCTTGTCGCCCGAGAAGAGGCGCACCCGCGCCTCGATCAGGTTCGGCTGCTCCGGGCTCCACAGCAGCTCGTTGCGGAAGTCGTCGATGCCCGGGTCGAGCAGCGCGATCTGCCGGTCGACCTCGCCGTCGATGACCCGGTAGCGGTCGTGCGCGAGCAGGCGATCCTCGTGCGTCAGCACGACGTCGACGAACAGCTCGCCGCTGACGTCGCCGGCGACGAAGGTCTCGAAACGGATCGCGAAGGCCTCGACGTCCGGGGTCCAGCGGATCGTCTCCACATAGGTCGGCGACACCGTCTCGAGCCACACCGTCTGCCAGATGCCCGTGGTGCGCGGGTACCAGATCAGGTGCGGCTCTACCTGCCAGTCCTGCTTTCCGCGCGGCTTGGCGAGGTCGAGCGGGTCGTCCTCGGCACGGACGGTGATCGTCTGCTTGCCCGAGGGCTTCAGCAGCCGCGTGATGTCGGCCGAGAACGGCGTGTGCCCGCCCTCGTGCGACACCGCGACGCGGCCGTTGACCCAGACCTTGGCGGCGTAGTCGACGGCCCCGAAGTGCACGATGACGCGCTGCTCGCGGGCGTCGACCTCGAACTCGCGCTCGTACCAGCAGGCGCGGTGCAGGCCGCGATCGGCGATGCCGCTCGCCTGCGACTCGGGCGGGTACGGCACGGTGATCCGCGATGGCCAGTCGTGGATGTCCGCGGGCGACGAGAACCGCTGCTCGTCGTCGTAGAAGAAGCGCCAGGTGCCGTTCAGCGAGGTCCACTCGGGACGCTGCAACTGCGGGCGGGGGTAACCGAAATCCAAGTGCGCTCCAGGGCGTTGACGAGCAACGAGTTTGGCACCGCGCCGGCGGCGCCGATGCGCGCCGGTTCGATCGGCGGTGATATTGCAGAAACTCCGCACGCGGTGCGGCCACGCCGCAACACCCGTCGAGCAGCGGGTGGCGGCCGGTGGAGGACGGATCCGGGAGTCAGGCGTCGGCGCGGGCCGCCCTCTGGCGTGCCGCCCGGCCGCTGCTGGCCAGGAGGCGATCGCCCTGCCTGGCCGCTTCCTTCGCGGTGTTCCTCGCTGCCTTCTTCAGCTCGTCCTTGGTTTCCCGCATCGACTCCAGCCAGCCGTTGTGCCGGCCCCCGTGCCGGCCGTGGTGGGCGCTGTCGTGCCGCCCGTGGTGCCGGGTCGAGGCGAGGCTCTTCAGGACCATGACCCCGGCCAGCACCGCACCGACGCCCATGATCATCGTGCTCGCCGGCAGCGCCCGCGCCGTGTTCCAGGCGATCTCGAGCGAGCGCGGCTTGATCAGCTCGATGCGCCGCTCCGTCATCTCGACGCCGAGCTCCTCGAGCCGGTGCGGCATCAGCTTCTCGGCCGCCGGCAGGAGGATGGTCTCCTCGTCGGCGACGTGGTGCATCACGTCGCGCATGAGCTCCATGACCGTGTCGTCGTACGCCATGTCGCTGGCGCTCATGGTGCGCAGCACGGCGATCAGCCGCTTCATCGCGTCGTGCTCGGGAACGCTCTTGGCCACCACCGCGCCTTCGGCGTTCAGCGTCTGCAGCGCCGGGTAGAAGATCTCTTCCTCCAGCTGCGCGTGGACCTCGAGCGCCAGCATGATGGTGTTGACCAGGGCCTCCTTGGTGCCGTGCGAGGTGTCGGCCTCGTACTGGTGGAAGGTCGCGAGCACGTGGGTGTGGTCGGCGCGGATCATGTTGGTGATCGTCGGCGACGCCTTGTGCAGCAGCGTCTGAAGGGATGTGTTCAAGGGGGCCTCCTGTCGGTGTGGGTGTCCGGAGAGGCTGCTGCAGCAACGGACGTACCCGTCGGCCAGGTCGGCGACGCGAGGCACATGGCTTGCCCGGCGAGGGCTCCCCGGCCTCCCCCGGCACCCCGTGCGCCCGACTGCCCCGTCCTGTGATGTCCTCGTCGTCGGCGCCGGCCCCGCCGGGCTGATCGCCGCCGTGTACCTGGCGCGCTTCCGCCGCTCGGTCGCCCTCGTCGACGCGGGGCACAGCCGGGCGGTGCGAATCCCGCGCTCGCACAACTATCCCGGCTACCCGGAAGGGATCACCGGGCCGGACCTGACGGCATCGCTGCGCGAGCAGGCACGCCACTACGGCATCGAGGCGACGCCGGCCACCGTGGAGACCCTGCAGGCAAAGGGTGACGGTTTCGCCGCGACCTGGGCAGGCGGCGGCACGTCGGCGCGTTGCGTCGTCCTGGCGACCGGCGCCACCGACGTCGAGCCGCGCCTGCCGCACCTCGCCGAAGCCCTGCAGACCGGTGCCATCCGGTACTGCCCTGTGTGCGACGGCTTCGAGGTCATCGACCAGCGCGTCGGCGTCCTGATCGACGGCCCGGCCGGCGTCGCGGAGGCGGTCTACCTGCGCCACTTCACGCCGCAGGTGACGGTTTTCCAGGCCAGCGCCGAGGTCGGGCTGGCGCCCGCCGACCGCGAGCGCCTGGTCCGGGCCGGCATTCGCCTGGTGCCGGCGCCGCTGACGAGCGCCCGCCTCTGGCGGGACCGGATCACCCTTCGCCATGGCGACGAGGAGACGACCTGCGACACCGTCTACTGCGCCCTCGGCATGAACGTGCACTCGCGCCTGGCGGTCGATCTCGGCGCCGAGGTCGACGCGAGCGGCTACCTGCGCGTCGACGCCCACCAGCGAACGACCGTGCCCGGCCTCTACGCCGCCGGCGACGTGGCCTCGGGCCTGAACCAGATCAGCGTCGCCAGCGGCGGCGCCGCCATCGCCGCCTCGGCCATCCACCGCGAGCTCGGCCTGCCCGCGTAGCGAGCTCGGGCCGGGCCGCCGTCGGGTGCGCGGTTCGCCCCGGCCGGGACGCGCCTGCCCGGCCCGTCCGCGCACAATGTCACGCACATGAAGATCACCGTGATCGGCAGCGGCTACGTGGGCCTCGTCACCGGCGCCTGCCTGGCCGAGATGGGCAACGAGGTCGTCTGCCTGGACACCGACGCTGCCAAGGTAGAGCTCCTGCAACGCGGCGAGCTGCCGATCCACGAGCCCGGGCTGCAGCAGCTGGTGCAGCGCAACCGCTCGGCCGAGCGGCTTTCGTTCACGGTCGACGCGGCACGGGCCATCGCGCACGGCAGCGTCCTCTTCATCGGCGTCGGCACGCCGCAGGGCGAGGACGGCTCGGCCGACCTGAGCCACGTCCTGGCGGCGGCCGAGAGCATCGGCCGGCACATGGCGGCCTACAAGGTCATCGTCGACAAGAGCACGGTCCCGGTCGGCACCAGCGAGAAGGTGCGCGAGGTCGTGGCCGCGGCGCTGGCCGCGCGCGGGCTGGCCGGCACCGGGTTCGCGGTCGTCTCCAACCCGGAGTTCCTGAAGGAAGGCGCGGCCGTCGCCGATTTCATGCGCCCCGACCGCGTCGTCATCGGCAGCAGCGACGAACGCGCGATCGGCGTCATGCGCTCGCTCTACGCCCCCTTTCTGCGAAACCGCGAGCGCCTGTTGGTGATGGACGCGCGCAGCGCCGAGCTCACCAAGTACGCGGCCAACGCGATGCTGGCGACGCGCATCAGCTTCATGAACGAGCTGGCGCGGCTTGCCGACCGCGTCGGCGCCGACATCGAGCAGGTCCGCCGCGGCATCGGCAGCGATCCGCGCATCGGCACCCACTTCCTCTACGCCGGGGCCGGCTACGGCGGCTCGTGCTTCCCGAAGGACGTGAGCGCGCTGGTCCGCAGCGCCGCCGCTCACGACCTCGAGCTGCAGGTGCTGACCGCCGTCGCCGCCGCCAACGAGCGGCAGAAGCGCGTCCTGGGCGAGAAGATCGTCGCCCGCTTCGGCGAGCGCCTCGCCGGCCGCCGCTTCGCCGTCTGGGGCCTCGCCTTCAAGCCCGAGACCGACGACATGCGCGAGGCGCCCAGCCGGGTCCTGATCGACGAGCTCGTCGGCCGCGGCGCCCGCGTCCTCGCCTACGACCCGGTCGCCGGGGCCGAGGCGAGCCGGCTCTACGCCGGGGAGGAGGCGGTGACGATCGTCGGCTCGCAGATGGCGGCGCTGGAGGGCGCCGACGCGCTGGTTCTCGTCACCGAGTGGAAGCAGTTCAGGAGCCCCGACTTCGAGGCCGTCAAGGCGGCGCTGCGCCAGCCTGTGATCTTCGACGGCCGCAACCTCTACGACCCGGCCCTGCTGCGCTCGTTCGGCATCGACCACGTCTGCATCGGTCGTGCCGGCGCGACCGGCACCGCGGAGCCGCCGCCCGGTGGCTGAAGCGGTCCACGTCGTCGACACGACGATGTTCTGGAGCCCGACCGGTGGCGGCGTCCGCCGCTATCTGCAGACCAAGCACGCCTGGCTGTCGCGCCAGCCGGGCTGGCGGCACACGCTGGCGGTGCCGCTCGTCGCCGGCGAGCGGGCCGGCCCGGCCACCCTGCCCTCGCTGCCGCTGCCGGCGAGCGGCGGCTACCGCCTGCCGCTGCGCCGCGGCGCGATGGCGCGCGTGCTCGCCGGGCTGGCACCCGACGTCATCGAGGTAGGCGATCCGTACCGGGTCGCCTGGGCGGCGCGCGACGCGGCGCGGCTGCGCGGCTGCGCGGCGGTGGCCTACTGCCACTCGAACCTGGCGTCGATGGCGCGGCTGGCCGCCGGCCCTCGCTTCGGCGCCGCCGCGGCGCGCTGGTCCGCCCGGTACGCGCGCCACCTGTACGGCGGCTTCGACCTCGTCTTCGCGCCGAGCCGGAGCATGGCCGGGCACCTCGCCGACTGGGGCGTCGCCCGCGTCGCCTGCCAGCCGCTCGGCGTCGACACCCGCGTCTTCCATCCATCGCGCGCCGACCCGGCCTGGCGCGCCCGGCAGGGCTGGACGGCGGCGACGCGCGTGCTGGTCTACGCCGGCCGCTTCGCTGCCGAGAAGCATCTCGACGTCCTCGTCGATGCGGTGAAACGCCTGGGCTCGCCCTACGTGCTGGTCCTGGTCGGCGCCGGGCCGGTGCAGCCGCGGCCGAGCGAGCGCGTCGTCGTCATGCCCTTCCTGCAGACCGCCGAACTAGCGACCGCCCTGGCCAGCGCCGACGCCTTCGTCCACGCCGGCGACCAGGAGACCTTCGGCCTGTCGGTCCTCGAGGCGCTGGCCTGCGGCACCCCGGCGGTGGTGCGCGCCGCCGAAGGGCTGGCCGAGCTCGTCGACGGCGAGGACGCCGGCCGCAACGGCAACGAACGCATCGGCTACGCCGTCGGCAGCGGCACCGGCGCCGCGTTCGCGGAAGCGATCGTCGCACTGTTCGGGCATGACCCGCCGGCACTGGCCGGCGCGGCCCGGCGCCGCGCCGAAGCGAGCGACTGGGAGCGGGTGCTGCCGACGCTGACCGGCCACTACCTGCGCCTGCTCGGCCGCGAGGGCGCGGCGTCGGCGGGCGTCGCTGCGGACGGCGCGGCGGCGGCCGGCCGGCCGCGCTTCGCGCCATGAGCGGCGCGACCCGGGCGGTGGCGCAGCGGACGGCCTGCATCGTCCTGCACGACGTCGCCGAGTCGACGCTGCCGGCCTGCGAGCGCGCGCTCGACGCCGTGCGCGAGGTCGCCGGCGACGTGGCCGTGACCCTGCTGGTGGTGCCGCGCTACCACGGCGAGACGCCCTCGGCCGCCTTCGAGCGATGGCTCGACGGGCGCGCCGCCCGCGGCGACGAGCTCGCCCTGCACGGCCTCACGCACCGCGACGACGGCGCGCCGGCCGGCTGGATCGACCGCCTGCGCCGCTCGAGCTACACGCGCGGCGAAGGCGAGTTCTGGGCCATCTCGTGCGACGAGGCGCTGGCCCGGATCGACACCGGGCTGTCCTGGTTCGCCCGGCACGGCTGGCCGGTCGCCGGCTTCGTCGCCCCGGCCTGGCTGCTCGGCCCGGGCGCCCGCGAGGCGGTGGCGCAACGCCCGTTCGAATACACCTCGACCCTGCGCCGGCTCGTGCACCTGCCGGACGGGCCGGGGATCAGCAGCCAGAGCGTCGTCTACAGCACCTCCAGCGCCTGGCGGCGGACGAGTTCGCTGCTGTGGAACGGGCTGGTCGCGCGCGGCGTGCAGGCGAATCCGCTGCTGCGTCTCGAGCTGCACCCGCGCGACGCCGATTTCGCGGCCGTCCGCCGCTCGTGGCAGGCCATCCTGGCCCAGGGCCTGCGCGACCGGACCGCGCGCACGGTCGTCGACTTCATGCGCCGCCGCCGGGTCGTCGACGCCGATGGCGGCGCGGCGTGGGCGGCCCGCCGCGCTAGAGCAGATTGAAGCTGACTGCGGCGGTGATGCCGCCGATGACGGCACCGACGATCACGTCGCTGGGGTAGTGCAGGCCGAGCACGACGCGCGAGACGGCGATCAGCAGCGTCAGCGGCCAGACGATGAAGCCGAGCACCGGGTAGTACACGGTCAGGATCAGGCTGCACGCCACCGAGTGCAGGGTGTGCCCGCTCGGGAAGCTGAACTCGTCGAGCGAGCGCCCGCACTCGCGGATGCCGGGGCAGGTGCGGAAGGGACGGGGCCGGGCAATCCAGCGCTTGACGATGGTGTAGATGAGCAGGTTGACGATGCCGACGCCGATCATCCGCACCGATGCCGACGGCCCGCTCGGCCCGCCGGCCCAGGGCAGGCAGACGACCACGGCGTACCAGATCCAGCCGTCGCCGACGCGGCTGACGACGCCGAGAAGCCGGACGACCCAGGCGCGGGTCGCCGCGCCGTGCATCCACAGCGCGACGGTGCGCTCGCGCTCGAGCCAGAGCGTCTGCCGCTCAGGCCACGACGGCAATGCTTGCGGTCGGCGTTTCGGATTCATGGACGGTGGCCACGAGGTGGGCCTCGAAGCCGGTCAGGACCTGCGGCCAGGCGGCCCGGGCAGCAGCGGCGAGCGCTTCCTCGCGCATCGGCGCGATCGCGGCGGGGGCGCGGGCCAGGGCAACGGTCTCGGCGATGAAGCCGGCCTCGTCGCCCGGCACGACCAGCCGGCCGCTGCGCCCGTCGCGCACGTGCTCGGCGGCGGCGGCGACGTCGTAGGAGACGACGGCGAGCCCCGAGGCGAGCGCCTCCAGGACGACGTTGCCGAAGGTGTCGGACAGGCTGGGGAACAGGAAGACGTCGGCCGACGCGTAGTGCTCGGCCAGCGCCTCGCCGCGCTGCACGCCGACGAACTGCGCCGCCGGGTGGGCGGCCTCGAGCCGGGCCCGGGCCGGACCGTCGCCGACGACGATCATCCGCGTGCCGGGCTGCTGCTCGCGCGCCCGCTCGAAAGCGCGCAGGGCGAGCTCGACGTTCTTCTCGGGCGCCAGCCGGCCGACCGCGAGCAGCACCGGCGCCTCGCCGGCGCCCCAGGCCCGGCGCAGCGCCTCGTTTCGCCAGGCCGGCGAAAAGCGCTGCCCGTCGACGCCGCGGCCGACGACCGCCAGGCGCTGGAAACCGGACGCGGCAAGCTCGCGACGGGCGGCGCGCGTGGGCACGAAGGTGCGGTCGGTGAGGTTGTGGAAGCGGCGCAGCAGCGACAGGAACGGCCCGGCGAGCAGGCCGAGGCCGTAGTAGCGGCTGTACTGGTGGAAGTTGGTCCGGAAATCCGAGGTGACCGGCAGCCCGAGCGCACGCGCCGCGGCCAGCGCCGCCCAGGCCAGCGGCCCGGGCGTGGCGAGGTGCACGAGCTGCGGACGCGAGCGCTCGAACCGGCGCATCAGCGGCGTCACGCGCGACAGGCCGAAGCGAAGCTCCGGGTACATCGGGATCGCGCAGCCGGCGGTTCGCAGCTCGGCGGCGTCGTCGAGCTTGCCCTCGCCACGCTGCCGCGGCCGGATCAGCTCGACCGAATGGCCGCGCTCGCGCAGGTGACGGACCGTCCGCTCGACGGTGAGCGAGACGCCGTTGAGCTCGGGCGGGAAGGTCTCCGTCACGTAGGCGAGCCGCAGCGGACGAACGGAGGGATTCATCGGGCCATTCTGGCAAGCGGAATGCCGAACCTTGTAGGACGCCGCCGCAACCCCGGGGCGCATCCCCTATGCGGACTGGGTATCAGCCGCCGGCGTCGCGCACGCGATCGCTGTTGGTGGTGCTTCGCGTGCCTTTCAGGTACATCTCGATGTCGGCCTGGTTCGCGCCCACCGCAGCGACCGCCTCCTCGATCTGCTCCGGAGTGGCGTCGAATTCATCGGCCCAGCGCCGGATCTGCTCCGGGCTGGCGCGGCTGGGGTCGTTCGGCATGATCGATGGGCTCCGGCAATCGCTCCGCTGCCGGCAATCGGCATGCGCGCCCCGGGCGAGGCTCAGTCGCCCTGGAGGAAGGTGCAGACCGTGCGCATCCCCGCGGTGCGCCGGCACGCGGCGCGCAGGGCCAGCAGCATCGGCACGGCCAGGAAGGCGCCGGCGATGCCCCACAGCCAGCCCCACAGGATGACCGACAGGAAGACGAAGAGCGGCCGCAGGCGCAGCCGGTGGCCCATGAACATCGGGCTCAGGAAGTTGGCTTCGATGCCGTGGATGAGCAGGAAGACGGCCGGGGGCGCGAGCATGCCGATCTCGGCGCCGTACGTGACGTTGCCGGCGAGCAGGAGCAGCACCGTGATGAGCAACGGCCCGATGTACGGGATGAAGGCGAGCACCGCCGTGGTCGTTCCCCACAGCACGGGATTGGGCATGCCGATCAGGGCGAGCGCGCAGCCGGTCGCCAGCCCGAGGAGGACGTTGATGATGCTCATCGTCGAGATGAACATGCCGATGTCGCGCTCGGCCTGGCGCAGGCCCGACAGCACCAGGGCCCGCGTGCGCGAGCTGCGGATCGTCCGCACCATGCGCTCGACCAGCCAGTGCTCCGAGGCGAGCAGGAAGTAGAGCAGGATCACCGTCGCCGACGCCGAGAGCGCGAACGAGATGGTGCCGCCGATGGCCAACCGGGTGAAGGTCCAGCCCTCGCTGGCGAGGCGCTCGTTGAGCGGGTCGGGCGGCGGCCCGGCCGCCGGCGAGCGGGTCAGCGGCTCGGGCGTGGCGTAGGGGAAGAGGGCGTCCCGCCAGCCCTGCAGGGCCTCGACCAGCTGATGCACGATCTCCGGCGCGCGCGACCACCACGCCGCGGCCGGCGCGGCGACGAGCAGGCCGAGCAGCGCCACCACGGCGAGCACGGACAGGATCACGAGACCGGAGCCGACGTACTCGTGCACGCCCTTGCGGCGCAGCGCCCGCACCGGCCGGGCGAGGACGAAGGCGAAGACGGCGGCGATGGCGATCGGCAACAGCACCGGCCGCGCATGCTCGAGCATCAGCACGACGGCGACGAAGAGCAGGCCGCGGCCGACCCAGGGCTCGAGGCCCTTGCGCTGGTCGGGGAAGACGGGGCGGAGCGACAAGGTGGCCGGCATGATGGCATGGCGACCCGCGCCGGTGCCGCAGCGCAGAAGGCAATCCACGGGCCGCGGCGGCACGTTTGGCGTACCGTAGCGCGCCCCGACCCGACTGCCTCCGATGCCGACACGCGACACCGCTGCCCTGTTCCAGGAACCCATCGCGCCGATGCTGGCCAAGGTAGCGGAAGCACTGCCGGACGAGGGCGAGTTCCTGTACGAGCCGAAGTGGGACGGCTTTCGGGCCATCGTCTTCCGGCCCTCGGCCCGCCAGGCGTCCTTGCAGAGCCGCGACCTGAAGCCGTTCGACCGCTACTTTCCGGAGCTGCAGGAGGCCCTCGTCCGCCTCCTGCCGACCGGCTGCATCGTCGATGGCGAGATCGTCGTCGCGAACCGTAGCGGCCTCGACTTCGATGCCCTGCAGCAGCGCCTGCACCCGGCGGCATCGCGCGTGGCCAAGCTGGCGGTGGCGACGCCGGCGTCCTTCGTCGCCTTCGACCTGCTCGCCACCGGCGGCCGGAGCCTGATGGCGGCGAGCCAGGCCGAGCGCCGCGCCGCGCTCGAGAAGCTGCTCGTCAGCGCCCGCCCGCCGCTCTACCTGACGCCGGCGACGCGCGACCGCGATCTCGCCGTCACCTGGCTGCGCGACTTCGAGGGCGCGGGCCTCGACGGCGTCGTCGCCAAGCCGCTCGCCGGTGCCTACCAGCCGGGCAAGCGGGCGATGCTGAAGATCAAGCACGCGCGCAGCGCCGACTGCGTGGTCGCCGGCTTCCGCTGGCACAAGAGCACGAACGAGGGCGGCGAGAAGGCGATCGGGTCGCTCATGCTCGGCCTGTACGACGACGCCGGCGTCCTGCACCACGTCGGCGTCACCTCGTCGTTCACGATGGAGACGCGGCGCCGCCTCGTCGACGAGCTGGCGCCGTGGCGCCTCGGCACGATCGCCAGCCACCCGTGGCGCGACGGCGGGCAGGGCACGGCGCCGGTCGAGGCGCAGCGCCTGCCGGGCGCGACCAGCCGCTGGAGCGCCGGCAAGGACCTGACCTGGGAGGCGCTGCGACCGGAGCGCGTCTGCGAGGTGCGCTACGACCACCTGCAGGGCGACCGCTTCCGCCACGCGACCACCTTCCTGCGCTGGCGCGAGGACAAGCCGGCCGAGGCCTGCCGCTACGACCAGCTCGAGGTCGTCACGCCCTACGAGCTGCAGAAGATCTTCGGCTAGTAGGGCGCGGGCGGCCGAGGGCTCAAGCGGTCGGCGCCGGCATCGGCTCGCCGCCTCCTTCGGCCCGCATCCTGGCCATCAGCGCGTACCAGTCGAGGCGGCGGGTCGTGACCATCAGGCCGGCGAGCACCACGAAGAGCATCGCCGAGCCGAGCAGCAAGGCGGTCTGCTCGAGCTGGAGCAGCGCGTACAGGGCGGCGTAGAGGGTGGCGATGCCGGCGCCGAAGACCGCTCCGGCGCGGGCGCCACCGAGCACAAAGGAGCCGTAGAAGGCGAGCAGCAGGGTGCATGCGGCGGCGGCGACGGCGTAGGCCCCGGCGAACGGCACGTGCTCGGAGAGGCTGACCAGGAGCAGGAAGAAGGTGGCCAGGGCCGCGCCGACGAGCAGGTACTGGATCGGGTGCACGCGCAGGCGCCGAAGCACCTCGACGCTGCCGACGCCGACGAAGGTCAGGGCGATGAAGAGAAGGCCGTATTTCGTGGCGCGGTCGGTCAGCACGTACGGGCTCACCGGGTCGATGAAGGCCACGCCGAAGGTCTCGATGCAGCGGGCGCGCCGACCTTCTTCTGCTGCCGGCGCTTCGCCCGCGCCGCCGTCGAGGCCGCAGGCGCGGCCGCCGTCGCGGGCCGCCTGCGGTGCCGTGGTCGCCAGCGCATTCAGTTGCCAGCGCGCCGAGAACCCGGCCTCGCCAACCTGTCGCTCGAGCGGCAGGAAGCGACCGGCGAACGACGGATGCGGCCAGGCGGAAGCGAGCTCGACGCGGGTGCTGTCGCCCAGGGGGGCGAAGGCGAGGTCGCCAGTGCCGACGAGCTCCAGCGCGATGTCGGCGCGCAGCGGCCGCCGGGCGCCGGCGAACGACTCGGCGATCTCGGCGTGCAGGCCGCGCGGGTGCGCCGCGTGGCGGGTGCCCGGCAGGGCCGGCGCCGGGCGGCCGTCGATCTGCACGGTGGCGGTGCGCACGCCGCGCGAATCGCCTAGCGCCAGCAGCAGGACCGGGGCCTCGCACTGCAGCCGCGAGCCGGGGTGCTGCGCCTGCGGCTGCAGGGCCATGCCGTCGGCCCAGGTGGCGACGATTCCGGCCTGGAGGACGTAGCCGTTGACCTTGAAGATGCCGCGGTAGCGCGGCTCGATCGTCGCGTTGGCCTTCACCTCGAGCGTCGCCGGCGTCGCGCTCAGCTTGATCCGGCTGCGTTCGGTCACGGTCTTGCGGTCCTTGCCCTCGCCCTGCACCGTGTCCCAGCTCTCTGTGCAGTCGCGATGCAGGAGCGGGCCGACGACGGTCTGCGCCGCCGCCAGGCTCGCCGCGACGCCTCGCTCGGCCTCGCGGAGGCGCCCGTCGCGCTCGGCGACGATGCCGCTCACCGCCTGCAAGGCGAGGCCCAGGGCGATGAATACGCCGGCGAGTGCCAGCACCTTGCCCATCAGTGGAAAACGTCGTGCCGCCATCGTGCCCTTCCGGTGCGCCGCGAGCTGCGGCCATCTCGGGGACGATCGCTGCCGGCGGCGAAGGCAGTGCGAAGCGGCGATGAAAAGCCCGACGCCTCGCAGCCCGACGCACGAATCGAGTCGATCCGCGAAATTGGACCGCCAAGCGGCCGCTCATCCAGGCTCCGCCGCCTGCCTTCGCGAATACGCTCTCCCTGTCACCTCCTATATACCGCTCGTCATGAAGCTTCTCGGCATCGAACTGCGCAGACCCTCCTTCGACGAGGTCACCGCCGCGACTGTTCTGGCGGTCGGCCTCTGGATCGCCGTCGTCGGCATCGCCCGGGTCAGCGGTCACGCCCTCCTCGGGCCCGAAGCCGGCGCCCTGCTGGTGCTCGCCCTCTGGGCATGCATCGCGGTGCGCATCGGCCTGGCGCTCGACAAGGGCCGGCGCCATCTGGTCGCCAACATCGCCGTCAGCGCCGTGCTCCTCGGGGTCTACCAAGGTGCCATCGCGCTGACGCTGTAGGAACCGACTGACACCCGATCAGCGCTCCTCGCCTTGATCTGCTCGGCCCCGGCGCATTAGCCTTCGTTTGCCGTTTTCGCGGTAAACAGGGGTAGAGAGATGAACTTCATTATTTGGCTGGTCGTCGGCGGTCTCATCGGATGGGTCGCCAGCATGATCATGAAAACCGACGGGCAACAGGGGATCATCCTGAACGTCGTGGTCGGCATCATCGGCGCGATGCTCGGCGGCTGGTTCCTGGCACCGATGTTCGGCACCGGCACCATCAACCAGAACGACTTCAGCCTGGCCGGCCTGGGCGTCTCGCTCCTCGGCGCGATCATCCTGCTGGCGATCGTCAATCTGTTCCGTCGCGGCAGCGTTCGCTGACCCGGGCCGGGCGTCGGGCGCGAGCCCGGCGCCGCTCGTGGGTTCGGCGTGACAATGTCCCCGGTGGCGCCCTCGCGGGTGCCTTCGGGACATGAGCATGCCGAACATCCTGGTGCTGAACGGGCCGAACCTGAATCTGCTGGGAACGCGCGAGCCGTCGGTGTACGGCAACGCGACCCTCGCGGACGCGGAGAAGGCTTGCCGCGAAACGGCGGATCGACATCGCCTCGGGCTGGATTTCCGCCAGAGCAACCATGAAGGCGTGCTGATCGACTGGCTGCACGAGGCCGGCGCGGCCCCCGCAGGGTCCGTGGCCGGCATCGTCCTGAACGCCGGTGCGCTCACGCACACCTCCGTCGCGCTTCACGACGCGATCAAGGCCGTCGCGGTCCCCGTTGTCGAGGTGCACGTGTCCAACGTGCACGCGCGCGAGCCTTTTCGCCACCACTCCTATCTTTCTCCCGCCTGCGCCGGCATCGTCGTCGGCTTCGGCATCGCCGGCTATTCGCTGGCGATCGACGGGCTCGCGGCAAGGCTGGCCTCGGCAGCGCGATGATCCAGAAGGAGGTCGCCACCCTGCGCGACGCGGTGGCCGACATCGGCGACGGCTCGACGGTCATGATCGGCGGCTTCGGTACCGCCGGGCTGCCGAACGAGCTCGTCGGCGCGTTGCTCGAGCAAGGCGCGAAGGGTCTCACGGTCATCAACAACAACGCCGGAAACGGCGACAGCGGGCTGGCGGCGCTGATCGCCGCCCGCCGGGTGCGCCGGATCGTCTGCTCGTTCCCGCGCCAGGCCGACAGCCATCACTTCGACCGCCTCTACCGATCCGGCGAGATCGAGCTCGAACTGGTGCCGCAGGGCAACCTGGCCGAACGGATCCGCGCCGCCGGCGCCGGCATCGGCGGTTTCTTCACGCCCACGGGCTACGGCACCGAACTGGCCCGGGGCAAGGAGACGCGCGAGATCGACGGCCGCATGTACGTGCTCGAGGCGCCCCTGCACGCCGACTACGCCTTCATCAAGGCCGAGCGCGGCGACCGCTGGGGCAACCTCGTCTACCGCATGACCGCGCGCAACTTCGGGCCGGTGATGGCGATGGCGGCCAAGACCACCATCGCCACGGTGCACGAGATCGTGCCGCTCGGCGCGCTCGACCCGGAAGCCGTGGTCACCCCCGGCATCTTCGTGCAGCGCATCGTCCGCATCGACCGCGTCGCCACCGGCGCCGGCGGCTTCAAGGAATGAGCATGGGCAAGTGGACCCGGGCCGAGATGGCCGCTCTCGTGGCGCGCGACATTCCCGACGGGGCGGTGGTCAACCTCGGCATCGGTCTGCCCACCCTGGTCGCCAACCACCTGCCGGCCGGCCGCGAGATCGTCCTGCACAGCGAGAACGGCGTCATCGGCATGGGCCCGGCGCCGCCCTCCGGCAGCGAGGACTACGACCTGATCAACGCCGGCAAGCAGCCCGTGACGCTCCTGCCGGGCGGTTCGTTCTTCCACCACGCCGACAGCTTCGCGATGATGCGAGGCGGCCACCTCGACGTCTGCGTGCTCGGCGCCTTCCAGGTCGCCGCCAACGGCGACCTCGCGAACTGGCACACCGGCGCCGCCGATGCCATTCCCGCCGTCGGGGGCGCGATGGACCTCGCCATCGGCGCCAAGAAGACCTACGTCATGATGGAACACACCACCAAGGGCGGCGAGATGAAGATCGTCGAGCGCTGCACCTATCCGCTCACGGGGGTCGGCTGTGTCGCCCGGGTCTACACCGATCTCGCGGTCATCGACGTCACGCGGCACGGGCTCGTCGTTCTGGCCCTGGCCGAAGGCGTCGGCCTGGCCGACCTGCAGGCCGTGACCGGGGCGCCGCTGACGCTCGTGAGCACCATTGGAAGGAAGCCATGAACATCCAGGATGCCTTCATCTGCGACGCCGTTCGCACCCCTTTCGGCCGCTACGGCGGCGCCCTGTCCTCGATCCGCACCGACGACCTCGGCGCGATCCCGATCCGCGCCCTCATGGAGCGCAACGGCAAGGTCGACTGGAAGAGCCTGGCCGACGTGATCTACGGCTGCGCCAACCAGGCCGGCGAGGACAACCGCAACGTCGCACGGATGGCGGCCCTGCTCGCCGGCCTGCCGGTCGAGGTGCCCGGCATGACCATCAACCGGCTCTGCGGCTCGGGGATGGATGCCGTCGGCACGGCGGCACGGGCCATCAAGTGCGGCGAGGCCGAGCTGATGATCGCCGGCGGCGTCGAGAGCATGAGCCGGGCGCCCTTCGTGATGCCGAAGGCCGAGACCGCGTTCTCGCGCTCGAATGCGGTGTACGACACGACCCTCGGCTGGCGTTTCGTGAACCGGCTGATGAAGGAGAAGTACGGCGTCGACTCGATGCCCGAGACGGCGGAGAACGTGGCCGGGGACCACGGCATCGAGCGGGCGGCGCAGGACCGGATGGCGCTCGCCTCGCAGCAGAAGGCGGTCGCGGCGCAGGCCTCGGGGTTCTTCGATGCCGAGATCGTTCCGGTCAGCATCGCGCAGAAGAAGGGCGAGCCGCTCGTGGTGGCGAAGGACGAACACCCGCGCGACACAAGCCTCGAGTCGCTGGCCCGCCTGAAGGGCGTCGTCAAGGCCGACGGCACGGTGACCGCGGGCAACGCCTCGGGCGTCAACGACGGTGCCTGCGCCCTGCTCCTGGCCAGCGAGCGTGCGGCCGGCCGCAACGGCCGGGTGCCGCGGGCCCGCGTCGTCGGCATGGCCACCGCCGGTCTGCCGCCACGGGTCATGGGCATGGGCCCGGCACCGGCGACGCGCAAGGTCCTCGAGCGCACCGGCCTGGCACTGGCGCAGATGGACGTCATCGAGCTGAACGAGGCCTTCGCTGCGCAGGGCATCGCCGTCCTGCGCGACCTCGGCCTGGCCGACGACGACCCGCGCGTCAACCCGAACGGGGGCGCGATCGCCCTCGGCCACCCGCTGGGCGCGAGCGGGGCCCGGCTCGTCACCACCGCCATCAACCAGCTGCACCGGATCCAGGGCCGCTACGCCCTCTGCACCATGTGCATCGGCGTCGGCCAGGGCATCGCCATCGTGGTCGAGCGGGTCTAGCCGCGGCCTCGCTTCCTCCAGCGGGTGGTACGGGCATAGCGATTGCCGCCCCCCGGATCGCGGTCGAGCCGATCGCATGACCGGAGCAGGACATGTCCCAGAGCAGCATCCTCGGCGGTGACCGGGCGCCCCGACAGGCCGATGGCCGCGGTTCCGACGTGCTGGGTCCCAGCGACACATCCGACTCGGGCAGCGACATCCAGGGTGCGACCCGCTTCAAGACCGACACGGCCGAAGGCGAGATGGGCGGTGCCACCCCGATCGAGACTGGCAGCGACAGCGACTCGATGGGCACCGGCGAGCGGGCCGAGGCCGTCCCCGAGGGTGCGCGCGACGGCGCCGACATCGCTCCGGACAAGATCGCCCGCTCGCAGGACGCACTCGATGCCGCCGACGCGTCGCTCGACACCGACGACATCGACGAGCTGGCTCTTGACGAGAGCGATCAGGACGACGACGGCGACGGCGACTGACGCAGGGGTGATGAAGCGCGACACCGAGCCGGGCGGCGACCCGGCCTACGCCGCGCATCGCATCGAGTGCGTGCTCAACGGCGAAACGGTCGTCACCGAGGTTCAGCCCTGGGTCACCCTGCTCGACCTGCTGCGCGACCGGTTCCGGCTCACCGGGACGAAGAAGGGCTGCGACCACGGCCAGTGCGGCGCCTGCACCGTCCTCGTCGACGGCCGGCGCATCAACGCCTGCCTGGCCCTGGCGGTGATGCAGGACGGCCGGGCCGTCACCACCATCGAAGGCCTCGCCGACGGTGCGACCCTGCACCCCATGCAGCAGGCCTTCATCGACTGCGATGCGCTGCAGTGCGGTTACTGCACGCCGGGGCAGATCGTCTCCGCCGTCGGCATGCTGGGCGAAGGCCACGCGCGCACGGCCGACGACGTGCGCGAGCAGATGAGCGGCAACCTCTGCCGTTGCGGCGCCTACGTGAACATCGTCCGCGCCGTGGTGCAGATGCTCGACGAGCCTGGCGCGGCCGGCCGCGCGGTCGACGAGCGGTGAGCCCCTTCGCCTACGTCCGCGCCGGCGACATCGCGTCGGCGCTGCGTGCCGGTGCCGCCGCCGGGTCGCGCTACATCGCGGGCGGCACCAACCTCGTCGACCTGATGAAGGAAGGCGTGGAGCAGCCGGACCGGCTCGTCGACATCACCGGCCTCGACCTCGCCTGCGTGAGCGACACCGAGAGCGGCGGCCTGCGCATCGGCGCCCTCGTCCGCAACGCCGACCTGGCCTGGCATCCGCAGGTGCGCGCACGCTATCCGCTGCTGTCGCAGGCGCTTCTCGCCGGCGCGTCGGCGCAGCTGCGCAACGCCGCGACGACTGGCGGCAACCTGCTGCAGCGGACCCGCTGCGTCTACTTCTACGACCGGGCGACGCCGTGCAACAAGCGCGAGCCGGGCAGCGGCTGCTCGGCCATCGGCGGCCTGACCCGCATGCACGCGATCCTCGGCGCGAGCGAGCACTGCATCGCCGTGCACCCTTCCGACATGGCCGTGGCACTGGCGGCACTCGACGCCCGCGTCCTCGTGCAGGCGGCCCAGGGCGAGCAGGCGATCGCCATCGCCGACTTCCACCGGCTGCCGGCGACGGAACCGGAGCGCGACACGACGCTGCCCGCCGGCGCGCTCGTCCTCGCCGTCGAGCTGCCGGCCGAGGGCTTCACCGCGCACCACGCCTACGTCAAGGTGCGTGACCGGCGCTCCTACGCCTTCGCCCTGGTCTCCGTCGCCGCAGCCTTGCGCCTGGAGGCCGGGCGGGTGGAGGCCGCGCGGATCGCGCTCGGCGGCGTCGCCCACAAGCCGTGGCGCTCGGCGGCCGTGGAGGCCGCCCTCGCGGGTCGACCGGCCGGGCGATCGACCTGGGACGAGGCCGCGGCCGCGCTTCTCGAGGGCGCCGTGCCGCAGGGCGACAACGCCTTCAAGATCGAGCTCGCGCGCCGCACCGTCGTGCGCGCGCTCGAGCGCGCCGCCGCGCAGGAGCAGGCCTGATGGCGGGCGACGCCGACCGGCTCCGCCTGCCGGCGCCGTTCGGCACGGCGAGCGTGCGCGTCGATGCCATGGCCAAGGTGACCGGCAGCGCCCGCTACGCCGCGGAGCATTCGACGCAAGGCGTCGCGCAGGGCGTGGTGGTCAGCAGCACGATCGCGCGCGGGCGCGTCGTCTCCTTCGACGTGCAGGCGGCGCTCGCCATCCCGGGCGTGCTGGACGTGCTGACGCACGCGAACCGGCCCCGCATGGCGGGGCTCGGCATCTTCTACCGCGACCTGGACTCGGTCGGCGGCACGCCCTTCAAGCCGCTGCACGACGACAGGATCCTCTACAGCGGCCAGCCGGTCGCGCTCGTCGTCGCCGAGACCTTCGAGGCGGCGCGCTGCGCGGCGGCGCTGGTCCGCGTCGTCTGCGAGGCCGAGCCGCACGCGACCGATCTCGTCGCCAACCGCGGCGCGACGCACCACCCGAGCCGCTGGAAGTTCGGCTACGAGCCGCCGGCCAAGGCGACGGGGGACGTCGAGGCGGCCTTCGCGCGGGCGCCGTTCCGCGTCGCCGCCGAGTACGACGAAGGCGCCGAGTACCACAACCCGATGGAGTTGTTCGCCTCGACCGTCATCTGGGAAGGCAGCGACCGGCTCACCATCCACGACAAGACGCAGGGCTCGCAGAACAGCCACTTCTACCTGTGCAACGCGCTGAAGCTCAAGCGCCGCAACGTGCGCGTGCTCAACCGCTACGTCGGCGGCGCCTTCGGCTCGGGGCTCCGCCCGCAGTACCAGCTGGTGCTGGCGACCCTGGCCGCCCTCAAGCTCCGCCGCTCGGTGCGCGTCGTGCTGACACGACAGCAGATGTTCAGCTTTGGGCATCGGCCCGAGAACCTGCAGACGCTGAAGCTCGCCTGCGCCGCGGACGGCAGGCTGCTGTCGATCGACCATTCGGTCGTGGCCGAGACCTCGCGCCACGAGGACTACGTCGAGAGCGTGGTGTCGTGGTCCGCCCTGCTCTACCAATGCGCCAGCATCCGCCTGGGCTATGCGCTGGTCTCGCTCGACCGCTCGACGCCGCTCGACATGCGCGCACCCGGCGCGGCCAGCGGCGTGCGCGCGCTCGAGTGCGCAATGGACGAACTCGCCTACGAAGCGGCGATCGACCCGCTCGAGATGCGGCGCGTGAACTACGCCGAGCGCGACCAAGGCGCGGACCGGCCTTTCTCGAGCAAGGGCCTGCGCGAGTGCCTCTCGCTCGGCGCCGAGCGCTTCGGCTGGAGCCGCAGGCGCATGGCGCCCGGCTCGATGCGCGACGGGCGTCTCCTCGTCGGCTGGGGCATGGCGACCGCGGTCTGGGACGCGTCGCAGATGCCGGCGTCGGCACGGGCGGTGCTCACCAGCGACGGCCGCCTGCGGGTCAGCAGCGCGACGAGCGACATCGGCACCGGTACCGGCACCGTCATGGCGCAGGTCGCCGCGGCGACGCTCGGCCTGCCGCTCGAGCGCGTCGAACCCGAGCTCGGCGACTCCGACCTGCCGCTGGCACCGCTCCAGGGCGGCTCCTTCACGGCCGCCAGCATCGGCACCGCGGTGCAGGCGGTCTGCGCCAAGGTCGGGAGGCGCCTGGTCACCCTGGCACGCAAGATCGAGGGCTCGCCGTTCGCCAAGGCCCGGCTCGCCGACATCGACTTCAGGGACGGCGCCCTGTGCCTGCGCTCCGATCCTTCGGTGCGGGTCGGCTACGTCGATGCCATGCGAGCCGCGGGCATCGACGAGATCGACGAGAAGTCGACCACCGTGCCGCACGTCCTCAGGCAGCGCAAGGCGACGCGCGCCGCGCACTCGGCGGTGTTCGCCGAGGTGAAGGTCGACCCGGACCTCGGCATGGTGCACGTGACGCGCGTCGTCAGCGCCGTCGCGGCGGGCCGCATCATCAACCCGCGCACGGCCGAGAGCCAGGTCCGGGGCGGCGTGGTCTGGGGCATCGGCCAGGCGCTGCACGAGACGGCGCAGTGGGACCACCGCTTCGGCCGGCTCATGAACCACAGCCTCGCGGAGTACCACCTCACCGCGAACGCCGACGTCGGCGAGATCGAGGTCATCTTCGTCCCCGAGGAGGATCGCCTCGTCAATCCGCTCGGGATCAAGGGCGTCGGCGAGATCGGCATCATCGGCGTCGCCGCCGCGATCGCCAACGCCGTGTTCCATGCGACCGGCCGCCGCGTCCGCGACCTGCCGATCACGCCGGACAAGGTGCTCGGCCTGACGGACGGCGGCTGACCCCGGCTCGACCGCCCGGTCTAAGCGTCGACCAGCCCGGCGCGCAACGCCTTGGCGACCGCATGGCCGCGCGACTGCGCCTGCAGCTTGGCAATGATCTGGGCGACGTGGAACTTGGCCGTGTGCGCCGAGATGCCCAGGGCGCCGCCGATGGCCCGGTTGCCGAGGCCGTGGCTCATCGCCACCAGGACCTCGCGCTCGCGCCGGGTCAGGGCACCAAGGGACGGCGATGGCGCCCGGCGCTCGCCGACCCGCTCGTAACGCAGGGCTTCCGCGGCCAGCCGCGGCGAGGTCGCGACGAGGCCGGCGTGCGCCGCCGCGGCGGCGGCCGCGATCGCGTCCGGCCGGGCGTCGCGCGGCAGCACCGAGCAGCCGTCGATCAGCCATTCGCCGACCCGCTCGTCGCCGGCGTCGGCGAGCAGGACCAGGCGCGAGCCGTCGCCGGGAAGGATCTCGAGGTCGGTGTCGCCGGCCGCCTCGACGACGGCGACCTCGGCCGCGGCGAACCCTGCCTCGCGCAGCTCGCCGAGGCTGGCGGCGGCCAGCACGACGTCGAAGCCGCCGAGCGCGTCGAGCCCGTCGGCGATGCCGGCCCGAACGAGAGGGGAAGAGAAGGCCAGGGCGATGCGGATCATGGCGGCGGCTCCCGGCTCAGCAGGCGCGTCGCTCGAGCGGCCATTCGCCGACCGTGGCGTGCACGTCGAGCGGGTTGCCGCCGCGCAGCACGCCGAGGGTGACGCTGCGCCCGATGTGCGCGGCCAGGGCGTCGCGCAGGCCGCGCAGGTCGGCCGCCGCCTGGCCGGCAGCGCTGAAGAGGACATCGCCGACCATGAGGCCGGCCTTCTGCGCGGGACCGCCGCCGACCAGGGACGTAACGAGGAGGCCGAGCGCCGCAGCCGGCGCTGACCGGGTCGCCCCCTCCGGGAGCGGCACCGATCGCGCGCCGATGCCGAGCCAGGCGCGGGCGACGCGGCCGTGCGCGAGCAGCGCATCGACGACGCGCGTCACGGTCGAGGCGGGAACGACGATGCCGTAACTGCGCGACAGCGCCGCCGTGGCGATGCCGACCACAGCGCCGCGGGTGTCGGCGACCGCGGCGCCGGACAGGCCGTCGTAGACGCCGCCGTCGAGGCGGATCAGGCGGTCGAGGTGGCCGCCCAGCCAGGTCTGCCAGGCGCCGCCGGCCCGGTTGACGATGCCCTGGCTGGCGACGAGATCGCCCTCGCCACTCCGCCCGATGGCAACGACGGTGTGGCCCGGTCGGAGCGCTGCCGCGTCGCCCAGTCCGACCGGCGCCAGCGCGCTCTCGTCGGCGAGACGGAACAAGGCGATGTCGGTCGACGAGTCGATGCCCACCAGCGCCGCATCGAGCCTCGCGCCGTCCGCGGCGACCAAGGTTACCGCCGCCGGCGTGCGCCGGAAGGCGTGCGCCGCGGTCACGACGAGGCCCGGGCGCCAGACGACGCCCGACGCTGCCGCCTCACGCCGGCCGAGGACGGCGACGGTGCCGGCGCCGACCCGCTCGACTATGTCGGCGAGCGACTCCGAGCGGGCGTGCAGGGACTGCGTTTCTGGACTGCTGTTCATGTGAGACCTTCTGCGTCGATACCGGACCCGCAAGGTACGCCCCGCGACCCGGCTGCGAACCCGCCGAACGGCGGATCGCCCGCCTCACCTGAGGCGGGGCTGGCGCTTTGCAAGCCGCCTAGTCGAACTCGACAAGCTCGACGCCTTCGCCGACCTGGTCGCCGGCGGCGAAGCGGAACGACTTCACCGTGCCGGCGTGCGGCGCGCTGATGGTGGGCTCCATCTTCATCGCCTCGAGCACGAGAAGCGGCGCGCCCTTGTCGACCGCGTCGCCCGCCTTCGCCAGCAGGGCGATGACCTTGCCCGGCATCGGCGCGACCAGGCCGCTGCCTTCTTCCTCGTGGGCCGAGCCGGCGCCGTCGACGGGA
>NZ_JANODC010000008.1:0-8380 GCF_031412495.1 Rhizobacter sp.
GTAGATCGAGGTCGTCTTCAGGCGCTGGTGCAGGGCCTTGATCTCGGAACGCATGTCGACGCGCAGCTTGGCGTCGAGGTTGGAGAGCGGCTCGTCGAACAGGAAGACCTTCGGGTTGCGCACGATCGCGCGGCCCATCGCGACGCGCTGGCGCTGACCGCCGGAGAGCTCGCGCGGCCGGCGTTCGAGCAGATGCTCGATCTGCAGGACGGCTGCGGCGTCGGCCACGAGCCGGTCGATGTCGGCGCGGCTGTGGCGGCGCATCTTCAGGCCGAAACCCATGTTGCCGCGCACCGTCATCTGCGGATAGAGCGCGTAGTCCTGGAACACCATCGCGATGTCGCGCTCGCTCGGATGCAGGGCGTTGACGACGCGCCCGCCGATCGCGATCTCGCCGCTCTGGAAGCTCTCCAGCCCGGCGACCATGCGCAGCAGGGTCGACTTCCCACACCCCGAAGGACCGACGAAGACCAGGAACTCGCCTTCGATCACCTCGACGCTGAGCCCGTGGATCACCTCCACGATTCCGTAGTGCTTGGTGACCTGGCGGATCGAGACGCCGCTCACCGGACGACCTCCGTGCTGCGCCGTGCGGCGCATGCCCCTTCGGGCGGGCGGGCGGAGCTCATGCCGCTCCTCGTCCGTCTCCCGCCAGCGAGAGCTGCGGCTTGAGCCGCTCGCCGCGCGCGAACTGGGCAAACAGGTCCTCCAGGCCGTCGAGCGGCACCCGCGCGTCCACCAGGCGTTCGTAGCGCGCCCGGTTGGCGCGCAGGAGGTCGGCGTTCAAGGCGTACTCGCTGATCGGGAAGTAGAACGAACGCACGTAATAAAAGTCCTTGCGCCGGATCGCCTTGGTCTCGGTGACCTGCCAGGCGTCGGCCTCACCGAGCTGCACCACCACGCCGCGCGCCGCCACCGCCTCGAGCGCGGCCTGGCGGGCGGCATCCTTGCCGCTGCATTCGAGCACCAGCGGATAGCGCACGCGGGCATCTAGCGCCGCCAGGGGCGTGGCACCGAGCTCAGCGGCGACGCCACGGCGGAACTCGTTCGGATCGCTCACATCCACCGGCCCGTAGCCGAAGTGCTGCAGCACGAGCAGCGCGCCCAGGCCGATCGGGCCGGCGCCGAGAATCAGGGCGCGGCCGGACGGGACGAGGGACTGGCTGAGGCGCACGCCGTGCGCGGCAGTGCCGATGGTGTCGAGCAGCAGCGGTGCCAGGTGGGTCGGCACATCGTCGGGCACGGCCAGCAGGCATTGCTCGGGCACGGCGAGCGCCTCGGCATAGCCGCCGGCGCGCTGCCAGCCCATCAGCTCGGTGGCGTTGTCGCACAGATGGGTGTGGCC
The DNA here is from genome assembly GCF_031412495.1 of Rhizobacter sp. Lineage (GTDB taxonomy): Bacteria > Pseudomonadota > Gammaproteobacteria > Burkholderiales > Burkholderiaceae_C > Schlegelella_A. The sequence continues at coordinate 1,346 of NZ_JANODC010000008.1, forward strand.
GGCCAGGCAGGTCGAGCAGTGCCCGCACCACACCGGGATGTAGACGAGGCAGCGCTGGCTGTGCAGGCGGTGGCCGGGCTGGTCGACGCGGCCGACGATCTCGTGGCCCGGCGTGACAGGCCAGCCCTGTCGCAGCGGCCGCAGGTCGCTGCCGCAGAGCGAACAGGCAAGCACGCGCAGCAGCACCTCGCCGGCGGCCGGCGCGGGCCAGGCCATCTCCCCGATATCGATGCGGCCCTGGCCGGCGAAGCGCGCATGTCGCATGGTCAACCCTTCACCGCGCCGAACGACAGGCCCGACACCAGGCGGCGCTGGATCAGGAAGGTGAGCACGATCGGCGGCGTCGCGATCACGGTGGCGGCGGCCATCAGCGTCCCCCAGTTGGTGACGCCCTCGCCGATGAAGTTGAACGACGCGACGATGGCCGTCTTGGAGCTGATGCCCGAGAGCACGAGGGCGAACAGGAAATAGTTCCAGGAGAAGATGAAGCTGAGGATCGTGGCGACGATCAGACCCGGCATCACCACCGGCAGCGCGATGCGCAGCAGGATCTGCAACGAGCGGCAGCCGTCGATCTGTGCGCTTTCGGTGAGTTCACGCGGCAGGCCGTCAAAGTGCGGCAGCAGCGTCCAGAGTGCGATCGGCAGCGTGATGACGGCGTGCGTGATGATCAGCGCGGCATGCGTGCCCGACAACCCGACCTTGGAGAACATGAGAAACCAGGGCAGCAGGAAAAGCGTGCCCGGCGCCATGCGCGCGAACAGGGTCAGCGTGGCCGGCCAGCTGAGGCGGTGCCACGAGATGGCGAAGGCCGCCGGCACGGCGAGGAGCAGGCCCAGCAGGGTGGAGCCCGCAGCGACCAGGAAACTGTTCAGCGTGTTGTCGAGGAAGTCGGTGCGCACGAAGAGTTCGCGGTAGTTCTCCATCGTCGGCGTGAAAAGCAACTGCGGCGGGTAGCGGGTGATGTCGACCCGGCTCTTGAAGCTGGCCATGACCATCCAGGCGATCGGCGCGAACAGCACCACTATCAGGATCGCGATCTGCACGCCCATTGCAAATCGGCCGAGCCGCCCGAACCGGGCATGGGTGTGCATCGTCACCAGGCGACCTTGCGGCGCAATTGCGCGAACACCAGCACGGCGCCGAACACGATCGTCGACAGCGTGATCATCAGCGCCGAGGCGTAGCCGATGTCTGAGAACTCGAAGCCCTTGCGATAGGCGTAGATGTTCATCGTCGATGACGCATAGCCCGGGCCGCCCTGGGTAGTGATGTAGATCACGTCGAAGAAGCGGAGCAGGTCGACGCTGCGCAGCACGGCGGCGGTGACGATCGTGGGGCCGAGCATCGGCAGCGTGATGTAGACCAGCCGCCGCCAGCCGACCGCACCGTCGATCGCCGCTGCCTCGTACACCCGGGTCGGCAGCGACTGCAGCCCGCCCAGCACGATCAGCGCAACGAACGGCGTCCACTGCCAGGTGTCGATCATGATCACCGTGAAGATCACGTAGTCGGTCGACGCCAGGAACAGGCTCGGCGGCAGGCCCGCCGACTTCAGCAGGTAGTTGGCTACCCCCATGCCGGGATCGAGAACCACGATCGACATCATGCCCACCACGACGGGCGGCAGCATGAACGGCGAGACCATCACCGTGCGGATCAATCCCTTGGCCGTTTCGAGACGGTTGAGCAGCAGCCCGAGCGCCACGCCCAGCACCAGCTGGATGCCGAGCGCGCCCACGTAGAGCAGGAAGGTGAGCTTGAGCCCGTTCCAGACCTGCTCATCGGCCAGCATCGCCCTGTAGTTGCCGGCGCCGATGAAGCCGTCGCTCTGGCCGATCTTGTAGTCGAGCAGGCTGAGCCAGAACGCATAGCCGAATGGAAACAGCACCATCACGGCGACGAACGCCACCGCCGGCCACATCATCCACTGCAGCGACGCTACGCGTTGGGCGGGCGGCGCGTTGCTCACGGGTCAGTGGCTTACTGGCTCACTGCAGCTTGGCGAGGTCGACGTCGGCCTGGCACATGGCGTCGCGTGCCGCGGCCTGACCGAGAAAGATCTTCTGCACCGCGCCGCCGACCGTTTCGCGCGCCTCGATGACCCGGTCGGTGGGCGGGTACGACACTGCCGTGCCGGTCTTGCTGATCTCGATCAGCGAATTGGCCCAGGCCTGCCGCGCAGGCAGTTCGGTGGTCCAGGCCTTGAACTCGGGGCCGTTGAAAACCGAGCTGCGCGGCGGTGCCACGCCGTTTTTCACCAGCCGGGTCTGCATCTCGTTGCTGGTGGCCCACTGGAGGAAGGTCCAGGCGGCTTCCTTCTTGGTCGAGAAGTTCGACACCGAGACGCCCCAGCCGAAGACGATCGGCTTGGAGATGCCGGTGGCCTTGCCCCTGGGCAGCACCTTGATGCCGATGTCGTCGGAGCGGCCCGGGAACTTCATGATGTTGGCGAACTCGTTCGACGACTCGTGGGTCATGGCCAGGCGCCCCTGGCCGAGCATCTCGATCACCTGCGTGAAGGTGTGGTTCGCGGCGCCCGGCGGGCCGTAGTCCTTGAGCAGGTTGGCGTACATCTCGGCGCCCTTCACGCTGCCCGGCAGACACAGGCCCGGCTTGCCGTCGGGGGTGGCAAAGTCGCCGCCGCTGTTGTAGATGAAGGCAGACACCGCATACGAGATGGCGCCTCGGATGCCCCGCGCCGCCCACACCGTGGCGTCGCCGCGTGCCGGGCAGGCCTTCAACTTGGCCGCGGTGTCGGGCAGGTCCTCGAGGAACATCGGCTCGGCGACGTTGCACTTCCTGAAGATCTCCTTGTTCCAGTAGAAGAGGGGCCCCTCCAGGTTGATCGGCAGGCCGGCAAGCTTTCCGTTGACGGTCTCGGCGCGGCGCAGGCCCTCGCCGAAATCGTTGAAGTTGAAGTCGGAAGAGGTCGCGGCCGGGCTCGCCAGGAGCGGCGACAGGTTGGCGTACCAGCCTGCCTTGTCGTAGGTGGCGCCCTCGCGGAACTTGAGCGACATGAAGACGTCGACGTCGCTCGACTTGGCCTGCATCATCGTCGTGAGGCGGGCGCGGAACTGTTCTTCGTTGAACATCTCCACGCGCAGCTTGATGCCGGTCTTGGCGGTGAACTCGCCCGCCATGTCGCGCACCGCCTGGGACCAGGGGTGGTTGTTCAGCAGCAGATTGATGGTCTGCCCATCGTGCTTCTTCCAGTCGAAGGCCTGGGCCTGGGCACCGGCCGCGCCCAGCAGCAGGGCTGCGCTGGCGGCGGCGATCGCGATCAGTTTGCGCATGTCGTATCTCCTCTCGATTTGTTGGGGTCGGTTCACGGCTACTCAGGCGGCGACGTAGCCGCCGTCGACGGGAATGGTCACGCCATTGATCAGGCGAGAGGCCGGCGAGGCCAGGAACAGTGCCGTGCCGGCCAGTTCGTCCGGGTCGGCCCAGCGCTTGTTCGGCAGGCGCTGCATCAGACGAGCGTTGAACTCCGGATCCTCGCGTCCGCGGCGGCTGATCTCGGTCTCGATCCAGCCCGGCGCAATGGCGTTGACGCGAATGCCGTCGTCGATGTAGGCCAGCGCGAGCGACTTGGTGAGGCCGACCACCGCAGTCTTCGCTGCCGCATAGGCCGGGATCTGCGGCGCGCCGAAATAGCTGTACATCGAGCCGATGTTGATCATGCAGCCGCGGCTGGCCTTCAGGTGCGGGCGGAAGGCCGCCGCCAGCCGCACGTTGCCGAACAGGTGGATGTCGATGATGTCGCGGAATACCTCCGGCTTGTGCTCCTCCCAACGGCTCAGACGGCCTGCGCAGTGGATTAGGACGTCGAGCGAGGGAATCCTCGCGGCCAGTGTGTTGACGGCCTCGTCGCTGGTCACGTCGAGTGGCTCGAAGCGGGCTCCGGCCGCACTCAGTTCGGCCGACGGAGGCTGGAGGTCGGTGACAGTGACGCTCGCTCCGTGGCCGAGAAAGGCACGTGCAAAGGCCGAGCCAATGCCGCCGCAGCCGCCGCTGATGAGCACATGCTGGCCCGCCACCGAGAAGTCCGGAATTGCCATGCTGTCTCCTACCGCACTGACGCGGCCCAACATGAAATCACCTTAGCACCCGAGATTCGAAAGCGCAAGGCGGCTTTCGATAACGAAAAGGCGGCAAGGGGCCGCTGCCGGGCCGGAGCAGGCTTTCTGGGGGGCCGTCTCAGCGGGTCCATCTGGCCGAGTCGCGCATCTGCGCCTTGATCTTGCCGATCCTCTGCTTGAGACGCGACACACGCTCAGGGACGACGAGCTCGGGCTTGGAAGGGGGTGCCATCGGCTGCACGCGCGCGTCTGCAGCAGATGCTTCCGCGGCAAGCCTAGGGTGAACGCATCTTCGGTTCGAGAGAGCGCAGTTAGCTTGCCCAGCACCAGTCATCGTCGCCCTCGGGTCAACTCGATCACCGACCAGGGCGAGCTCCCCTCGATGGCCGAGGCGACGAAAGAAGCGACCGCACGGTCCGGAGCCCCGGAAACCGTTTGTTCCCTCCGGCGCAGCTACTTACCTGCGGACGGCGGTTTTGCTGACAACGGGCGGTGTAGCGGTGAATAACCTCGGCTTTCCCTAGGACCGCGAAGTCCCGATATCAACGGCAATGAGGAACAGCACCATGGCAACGAACGAAGCGTCGAACTCAAGAATGGTTACCGGCCTCTTCCCCGACCGAAACAGCGCGGAGCGCGCGTACAGCGACATCTCTGCCCGCGGCTATGGCAAGGATGACGTCAACCTGGTCATGAGCGACGAGACGCGTAATCGCCACTTTCTTGCCGGAGGCGTTCCCGAGACAGAACTGGGCAGCAAGGCTGCGGAAGGTGCGGGCATCGGTGCCGGCATCGGCGGCGCCGTTGGCGCCACGCTCGCGGCCGTTGCAGCCATCGGTACTTCGCTCGTCTTGCCGGGTCTCGGGCTGGTCATAGCAGGCCCGCTCGCCGCCGGTCTCGCGGGTGCGGGCGCAGGCGGTGTAGCCGGAGGGTTGATCGGCGCTCTGATCGGTGCCGGCATCCCCGAGGAGCGGGTCAAGCACTACGAAGAAGGCATCAAGCAAGGCGGCATCCTGATGGGCGTGAGGCCGCGCTCGGATGAAGACGCTCGCCACTTCGAGTCGCGTTGGCAAGAGCACCAAGGGCAGCACGTCCTCGGCACAGGGGCTGGGGCTGCCGCTGGCGCCGTCGCCGGTGCCGGCATTGGCGCTGTCGCCGGGCCGATCGGCATGGCCGCAGGCGCTGCCATCGGCGGTGTGGCCGGCGGTCTAGCGGGCAAGGGCGCGGCCGAGGTCGTCAACCCCAAGCGCGGCGATGACCTTGCAGATCACAACCTGGCCACCGGCTTGGGAGCTGGCGGTGGCGCCGCCACAGGGGCAGCACTCGGCGCCGTGGGCGGCCCGGTCGGCATGGCTGCCGGCGCAGCGGTTGGTGCGGTGGCCGGTGGTCTGGCCGGCAGGGGTGCGGGCGAGGTTGCCAATCCCGAGCGGCAGGACGACCTTGCCGGTCACAACCTTGCCAAGGGCGTCGGTGCTGGCGGCGGTGCGGCAACTGGCGCAGCCCTCGGCGCGGCCGGTGGCCCGATCGGGATGGCGGCCGGCGCGGCGGTGGGCGCCGTCGCTGGCGGTCTCGCCGGCATGGGTGCCGGTGAGGTCGTCAATCCCAAGCGCGGCGATGACCTCGCAGACCACCACCTCGCTACCGGTGTCGGGGCCGGTAGTGGTGCTGTCGCAGGGGCCGCTGTCGGTGCGGTCACAGGCCCGGTCGGCATGGCTGCAGGCGCTGCCATCGGTGCGGCGGCAGGCGGTGCGGCCGGCAAGGGCACAGGCGCAGCCGTCAATCCGAAGCCCGGTGACAAGTCCCGCGCTTGAGCAGTCCCTTAGAGGGCCAAGACACGGCGGGCTGAGGTCCGCTTTGCCTTGGCATCGGGTACCTATCGAAACTGGGGAAAGCCATGTCAATTCTCGACAAAGTCGTCGCTGCAGTCATGCCGTCATCAACCGAGGGCGAGAGCAACGCAATCGACCTGCTGAAGAAGGATCACGACGAGGTCGATTCGCTGTTCAAGGAGTACGAGATGCTCGCCGAGGGTGAGGGCGACGCCCGCGACAAGCGCGAGCTCTCGACCCGGATCTGCGGCATGCTGGCAGTGCACGCGATGATCGAAGAAGAAATCTTTTACCCGGCCGCTCGCGCGGCCGATGTCGATGCGGACCTTCTCGACGAAGCCGAGATCGAGCACGGCTCCGCCAAGCAGCTCATCGCGGAGATCGGCGCAGCTGACGCGTCGGCGTCCCTTTACGACGCGCGCGTCAAGGTCCTAGGCGAGTACATCCGCCATCACGTCAAGGAAGAGGAAAACGAGCTGTTTCCCGCATGCCGCAAGTCGGAGATGGACATGGCCGAGATCGGTTCGCGCCTGCGAAGGCGCAAGACCCAATTGCTGCGCAAGCTGAACGGCAAGTAGTGGCGCTGTCTGGTTCCAAGCGGGGTAGACCCGTGGAGCGGCGCCTAGCGACGTTGACAATTCGAGTCACGACGCAATTCGGTCGCAAAGGCATTGGCAGCGATCTGTGCGCCGTCAGGCGGTGGGGTCAACGTCGGTTGCACGCATGCTGCCCGACACGTCCATCACCATCGTGATGGTCTGCTGCTCTGTGAAGCTGGGCCAGATGAACTTCACGAGCATGCTCAGGGCTCGAAGGGCGCCAGACAGGGACCGGAGCGGTCAAGGTGTGCCTTACTTGCAAACCATCGCTCTACACGTCGGGCATCATCGGCAGTTCATATTCGCAGCCACCGTTCCGGGGGTACGGCCCATGCTCAATCACATCGTTTTCCTGGCCTGCTGCGCGACGGCTTGCAGCCTGCTCGGGTGCGAGAGTACAACCGGCACATTGACCATGAAGCAATGCCGCGAACGCCTTGACATGCCGGCAAGCAGTCGATCCAAGAACGACCACCCGGGCGAGAACGTCGATGCGATCTGCGCCAACATGCTCAACAACTCCGG
>NZ_JANODC010000009.1:0-3818 GCF_031412495.1 Rhizobacter sp.
TACCACGCGAGTTTCTCCGACACCGAATCGCTCGACATGCTGGAGGCGGCGAAGGACCGCGTCTTCGTCGCCCCCGGCATCGCCATCCTCTACGCCCTGCTGCACGAGGCCGAGGCCTTCGGCATCACCAACGCCAGGGCGCAGGCCATGGGCTACCAGATCGAGTGGGATGCAGCCGTGGAGTCGCTGCGCGCCATGCACAAGCGCGGCATCCGCGTCCTGCCCGGCGGCGACTACGGCTTCGCCTTCACGCCGCACTGCCAGAACGCGCGCGACCTCGAGTTCTTCGTCAAATACCTCGGCTTCACGCCGATGGAGGCGATCCGCTCGGCGACGCTCTACGGTGGCCAGATCATGATGAAGCCGAACGAGCTCGGCCAAGTCAAGGAGGGCTTCCTCGCCGACCTGCTGCTGGTCGACGGCGACCCGCTCGCCAACCTGTCCATCCTGCGCGACCCGACGCGCCTGCTCGCGGTGATGAAGGACGGCGTCTTCGCCAAGTCGCCCGAGATCGCGTCGCAGCGCAGCTGGGAACGCGCCGCGTGAGCCGACGCAACCGGCTGCTGCTCTGGCTCCTGATCGGCGGCCCGATCGCGGTGTTCTCGGTCTGGGCGATCGCGGACAACCCGCGCCTGTACTTCGTGACGATGCTGAACAGCCTGACGCTGGCGTCGCTCTACTTCATCGTCGCCAGCGGCTTCACCCTGGTCTTCGGGCTGATGAGGAACGTCAACCTGGCGCACGGCTCGCTCTACCTGCTGGGCGGCTACGTCGCCTTCGTCATCGCCGAGCGCACCGGCTGGTGGATCCTGGCCCTGGCCGGCGGCTTCGTCGTCGCGGCCCTGGCCGGCTGGTTGATCCAGGCGCTGATCCTGCGCCACATGCAGGGCGAGGAACTGCGCCAGACGATGGTGACGATCGGCCTGTCGATCGTCATCGCAGACGTGCTCATCTGGGTCTTCACGGGGCAGGTGCACCAGATGGAAGCACCGGCGTGGCTGCAAGGCCCGATCCGCGGCATCCCGCTGATCAACGCCTATTCCGCGTACCGGCTCAGCCTGCTCGGCTTTGGCATCGCGATCGGCGTGGGGCTCTGGCTGCTGCTCAACCGCACCCGCGTCGGCACGATGATCCGCGCCGGCGTCGACGACCGCGGCATGCTCGCCGCCTCGGGCGTCAACGTGAACCGCGTCTTCGCCATCACCTTCATGCTCGGTGCCGGCCTGGCCGGTCTCGGCGGCGTGATCGGCGCCGTCGAGCTGTCGATGGTGCCGGGCGAGGACACGCGGCTGCTGCTGGCGTCGCTCATCGTCGTCATCGTCGGCGGCATGGGCAGCGTCATCGGGGCTGCCATCGGGGCGGCCATCCTGGGCCTGGCCGAGACCTACGGGCTCGCCTATGCGCCGACCTACAGCGTCGTCTTCGTGTTCGTCGTCCTGATCGGCGTGCTTGCCTTCCGGCCGCGCGGGATCATGGGGCGGCCGGCATGAGACGCCGGGCCGCTCCCAAGGCGAATTCCGCAGTGCAGCGCACGGAGGCTCGTCGATGAGCGCCGCCCAGTGGCGACGGGCCATGAACTCCGGTGCGGCCGGGGCGGTCCGGCCGCTGGAGCCGAGCACTGCGGCGTCGCCACAGGCGTCGTCGACCGGTGCGCCCGGCCCCGCCACGCCGTGGCTCGAACGGCTCCGCCAGGCCATCCGGCCGCGCCATGTGGTGGTCACCGCGGCCGTGCTCCTGCTGCCACTGGTGGCCACGCCCTTCCTCCTGTTCCAGGTCGTGGCGCAGTCGCTGGTCCTCGGCCTCATCGCGCTGTCGCTGACCTTCCTCGGCGGCTACGGCGGCATGGTCTCGCTGGCCCAGATGACGGTGGCGGGCATCGCCGGCTATGCGCTCGCCGTGCTCGGCCACAGCAGCGCCCCCGAGATCAGCCTGGAGTGGCCCTGGTGGGCGGCGATCCCGGTGGCCCTGCTGATCAGCGTCCTGTGCGCGACCCTCATCGGCTGGCTCTCGGTGCGCACCGAGGGCATCTACACCATCATGATCACGCTGGCGATCGGCGTCGCCTTCTACTACCTTGTGCTGCAGAATTACAGCGTCTTCAACGGCTTCCAGGGGCTGCGCGAGGTCTATCCGCCGAAGGTCTTCGGCATCGCCTGGCGCGACCCGGTGCCCTTTTACTTCCTGGCGCTCGGCTGCGCCCTCGGCGGCTACTTCCTGATCCGCTGGATCGTCGGCGCCCCGTTCGGCAAGGCGCTGCAAGGCATCCGCGACAACCCGCGCCGGATGAACGCGCTGGGCTTCCAGGTCGTCGCCCACCGGGTCGCGGCCTACGCCCTGGCCGGCCTCGTCGCCGGCGTCGGCGGCATCCTCTTCGTCTGGTACAACGGCCTGATCACGCCGGGTTCGGTGGGCACCTCGTGGCTCATCAACATCCTCGTCATCGCCGTGCTCGGCGGCATGAAGCACCCGATCGGCGCCTTCCTCGGCGCCCTCGTCTTCGTGCTGCTGCAGACCTTCGCCATCGACCTCGTCGATCGCGAGCGCTTCAATCTCGTGATCGGCGGCGTGTTCCTCGCCATCGTGCTTTTTTCCCCCGACGGCCTGCTCGGACTGTGGGAGAGGCTTCGGCTTCGCTTCGCACCGCGACAGAGCCTTTCTTCCAACCAAAGGAGACAGCAGTGAAAGTGACCAAACGGATCTGGATGCGCACGGCATTGGGCGCCGCGGCAGCCATGGCGGTGATGGGTTCTGCGTGGGCGCAGCAGGGGCAGCCGGTCAAGATCGGCCTGCTCGCCACGCTCGAGGGGCCGTTCGCGGCGGGCGGTGCCGACGGCATGCGCGGCGCCGAGCTGGCGGTGAAGCAGCGCAACGGCGTCGTCGCCGGGCGGCCGATCCAGATCATCAAGGGATCGTCCGACGCCAAGCCCGACGTGGCCGTCAACGCGACGCGCAAGCTCGTCGAGCAGGACAAGGTCGACATCATGGTCGGGCCGCTGTCGGGCGGCGAGGGCATCGCCGTCAAGGACTACTCGAAGACCCAGCCGCAGGTGACCTTCATCAACGGCGGCTCGGGCGCGCAGGCGACGACGCTCGTCAACCCCAGCCCCAACTTCTTCCGCTTCAACACCGAAGGCGGGCAGTGGATGATGGGCCTCGGCAAGGCGGCGCTGGCCAAGGGCTACAAGCGGGTCATGGTCATCGCCGAGGACTACGCCTTCCCGTACTCGCAGGTGCAGGGCTTCATGGCCGAGTACTGCCGGCTCGGCGGCAAGGTGCCGGAGAAGGCCTGGGTGCCGCTGGGCGGCAAGGACTATTCCTCGGTGATCGCCAAGATCCCGAAGGATGTCGATGCCCTGCTGGTCGTGCTCGGCGGCGCCGACGCGGTGAACTTCCTCAACCAGTACGAGGCCTCGGGCGGCGACAAGCCGATCCTCGGCGGCTCGATCACGGTCAGCCAGGACGTCCTGAACTACCGCGGCAAGCGGCGCGACTCGCTGGTCGGCACGCTGTCCGCCGGCCCGTACGCCGATTCGTACACCGGCCCCGAGTGGAAGGCCTTCGTCGCCGACTACCAGAAGAACTTCCCGGTCTCGGCCGGCGGGTTCCCGAGCCCGAGCCTGTTCGCCTACGTCTACTACGTCAACATGAAGGCCGCGCTCGACGGACTCGATGCGGTGAAGGGCGACCTCTCCGGCAACCAGGCCAAGTACCGCGAGGCGCTCTCGAAGATGGTCCTGAAGACGCCGAACGGCGAGGTCAGGCTCGACGCGAACCGGCAGGCGATCGGCACGACCTTCGTCACCGAGGTGGTGAAGGAC
>NZ_JANODC010000010.1:0-4652 GCF_031412495.1 Rhizobacter sp.
CGGCGAGAACCTGACGATCGAAGGCGCCGCCGAGGTGCAGGTGCCCGAGCACATCGAGCTGCTGCACAGCGAGCTGCGCACGCCGCTGTTCCGGCGCAGCTTCACGCTGAGCCGCGAGCTCGACTCGGCCAGGATCGAGGCCAGCCTCCGCGACGGCGTCCTGCACATGCACATCCCGAAGTCCGAAGCGGCCAAGCCGCGCCGCATCGAGGTCAACGTCCGGTGACGGCAGTGCCCCGCGCGCGTTCGCGCGCGCGGGGTGCCGAGCGGACGGGGCGGCCGCACGGCACCCGTCGTGGTCGAGTCGACCAAGCAGGCGGTTGAGGCTAACGAGCCTGTCCGAAGGCTTCTGCTCTCACTGCATCATTGAGCGCGATCCGCTGTCTCAGCAAGGTTTTCGCTTCCGAGAGGCTCATCGGCGCAGTGTCCACGCCGAGTTCTGAATAACGCTTCTTCATGGATTCATCGGATTGCGCCTTCAAGAGCGCTGCATGCAGCTGCTCGACCGCAGCCTGCGAAGTTCCCACCCGCGTGTAGATCGCCAACCCCGCTTCGAACACGAGGTCCGGACGGTTCAACTCCGAGGATGTCGGAACCTCCGGAATCGCCTGGTGCCGTTCCTTCGACAAGAGGGCCACACCCTTGATCCGCCCCGATTGCAGTAGGCTCGCAGCGCCGGGCACCGGCATGGTTGCGATGTCGACGCGACCGCCGACCAGATCGGGCATGAATGGCTGGCTGTACGGCACGTGGTCGACCTCCAGGCCCACTCTCCTCGCGAACCACCCGCACACCGCGTGCTGCGTGGTCCCCGAGCCGCCGTTTGCGCAGCGCAGCGGCCGCTGGCGAGAGGTCTGCACCATGGTCTTCCAATCCCCGGCGCTCTGAGGATTGCCTACCACCACCCAGCGGTCCGAGTTGACGAAGCCGAGCGGCACGACGTCGTCCAGCGGGCTCCAGGCCCTTCGACCCATCGCTGCAGGGCCATAGACGAGGTGGTCGAGCCCGGCCACGAGCAGCACAGTTGCCGACGGTTCGGAGTTGAGGACCGATTCCATCGCGATGACACCGGAGGCCCCCGGCTTGTTGTCGACGACTATCGTTTGTCCCAGCGAGCGGGCCATGTGCTCGGCGAGCACCCGTGCCATGACGTCCGCCGCGGCCCCGGCGGGCGTGGGCACCACCATGCGAATCGTCTGAGCGCTGGCTGTCGCGCACGCACCGACCCATGCCAGGAGCACGGTCAACGCTGCGGCGGCCAGGGATGGGTGACTGTGCTTCATCGATGACTCCGCGAAAGCTGGTGGATGGCTGCAAACACGCGGCAGGTGATGCCTGCTGCGGAAGGTATGCCATCCAAGCCCTTTGCGTAAGAATGCAGAGGATTACGGCGATAACCACAGGGTTATGACGTGCTGCGGCTGAACCAGATTCGCGACTTGATGACGGTGATCGACTGCGGAAGCATTCGGGGCGCAGCCCGGGTTCTGGGCGTCTCGCAGCCCGCGGTGACCAAGAGCATCCGCATGCTCGAGATCGAGCTCGGCGCAGAGCTTCTGCATCGCACGACCGGCGGTGTCACACCCACTGCCGCAGGACGGGCATTTTCGGCCCGGGCACGGATCGCCCAGACCGAGTTGCAGCAGGCACGCGAGGAGGTCGCCGCGCTTGGCGGCGAGCACGGTGCGTCCTTGCGCATCGGCGTCGGCTCGGCACCTGCCGCGCTGTTTGCAGTCGACGCCATCGTCCGATATCGGGCCGAGCACCCGGACGATCGGATCCTCGTCGTCGAGGGTCCAGGGCGGACCCTGCTGCCTCTGGTGCGCGATGCCAAGATCGACGTGGCACTTGCTCAACGGGTCAACCCCGAAGACGCGCCCGGATTGAAATATCGGCCCCTGCTCAGGACACGCCTTGTCGTCGCCGCGCGTCGCGGTCACCCGCTCGCTTCAGTGCGTTCACTGGGCGACTTGCACACCGGGGAGTGGTTGATCTACAGACCGCCCGGATCAGGCGGCGTTCTGGAAGAGGCGTTCCTGGCAGAGGGGTTGCCGCTCCCTGTGCATCGCGTCCACTGCGAATCCCTGGCATTGACGCTCGGTCTGATGCTCAACAGTGACCTTCTCGGACTGCTGGTCCCGCAAATGCTTCGACATCCCCTGGCTCGGTCCAGCCTTGTTCAGCTTCCCATCGCCCAACCACTCCCGGCAGTCTCAGTCGGCATGTACCGACGTGCAGACACGCCCTTGTCCAGGGCCGTGACGTCGTTCTGGTCTCATCTGACCGCTGCGGTCAAGCGGGTCCCTGATGCGGCGACCGGGACAGGACGAGGTTGATCCTGTCCTTGCCGTAAGCCCTAGCGGGTCGGCTGGCCCGATCTGCCGGACTAGGCCGGCGCCGTCGCTGCAGCCGACTCCTCCGAAGACAGCAACAGCGCCGTGAAGGCGGCTTACAGGGCATGCCGGGCGGCCGCACGCCAGCCCGTCGGGCAAACTCCCGATGTGGTCCGTTCCGGCATCGCCTCTTGATGAGCCATCGTCACGTCACGCTGCGGCAGTTTCGCTACTTCGTCGCCGTGGCCGAGAGCGGCTCGGTGGCGTCGGCCTCGCGCATGCTCGACATCGCGCAGAGTGCGCTGACCAAGAGCCTCTTGGATCTCGAGGCCGAGCTCGGCAGCAGCCTGTTCGCGCGCAGCTCCAAGGGCATGAGCCTGACGCCGCAGGGACACCGGTTCCTCGTCAGCGCCCGCAAGGTGATCGGCTCGGTGGCCGATGCCCTGCGCCTGCACGCAGGCGAGGAGGCATCGGCCCTGTCCGGCGTCCTGTCGGTCGGGGTGACGAGCCTCGTCGCCGGCTACTACCTGAGCGAGCTGCTCGGCCGCTTCCGGCGCGCCTGCCCCGACGTCCAGGTCTCCGTGACCGAGGACGCACCGCGCTTCCTCGAGCATCTGCTGATCAACGGCGAGCTCGATGTCGCCATCATGGTCAGCAACGCGCTCAGCGAGCCGCAGGCGATGGTCTGCGAGACCCTCACGCGCAGCCCCAACCGCGTCTGGCTGCCGGCCAACCACGGGCTGGCCGCGGCCGAGGAGATCACGTTGGCGGAGTGCGCGGACTGCGAGCAGATCGTGCTCGAGGCCGATCGCATCGACGAGCTGTTGACGAGCCTCTGGGCCCGCCACCAGCTCAAGCCGCGCGTGCTTCTGCGCACCTCGTCGCTGGAGGCGGTGCGCTCGCTCGTCGGGGCCGGCGCCGGCATCGCGCTGCTGCCGGACTTCCTCTACCGGCCCTGGACGCTCGATGCCGAGCACGTCGAGGCGCGGCGCCTGCGCGACGACGTGCCCACCATCGATGTCGGCCTCGTCTGGCGGCGCGGCTCGGGGCTCAAGCCCGTGGCGGCGGAGTTCATCGAGATGGCGAGGGAGCAGTCGAGGCTGCGCCGGGCGTGAGAGGGGGCCGAGCGTGACGCCGTCTGCCTCCCGCAACCCGGCCGAGCCCGAGATTCGACGGCGGCGGGAGCGAAGGGTCGCCCTGGCACTGGCGGCGTCGTGCGCCTGCCTCCCAGCCCTGCTGGTCGCGCAGCCGCAGCGCGCGGCGCGGATCGGCGTGCTCCTTCCCCACCAGCAGCTGCCCCGTATTGCCGCGGTGCTCGAGCGCCTTCGGCAACTCGGCTGGCGGCAGGGCGACAACCTCGGCGTCGAGCAACGCGTCGCAAGCACGCCACCGGCGCTGGCAACGCATGCGGCCGAACTCGTCGCGCTGAAGGTCGACCTGATCCTGGCCTTCCTCACGCCGGCGGTGCTGGCGGCGAGGGAAGCTTCTTCGAGCCTGCCCGTCGTGATGGCCGGCGCCGCCGTCGACCCGGTGACGAGCGGCCTGACAAACTCGCTCGCTGCCCCGGGCGGCAACGTCACCGGCATCACCGTGCCGGGGGCGACGCTCGCCAGCAAGTCTCTCGAGCTGGTGCGGGAGCTGCGCGGCTCGACGAAGCGCATCGGCGTGCTGTCGAACGCGGCCGACCCGTTCACGCCGGTGCTGATGAAGACGATGACAGAGGCCGCCCGACTGCTCGACATCCGGCTCGTCACGGTGCCCGTGCGCAGCCCGGAGGAGTATGTCGGGGCGTTTTCAACCTGGCGGGCCTCGCGCGCCGACGCGGTGTTCGTGCAGCCCAGCCTGGACACCGACCATGCCGCCGGCCTCGCCATGACGCATCGGCTGGCGTCCTTTTCGTTCGTGCGCTCGTTCACGACGGCCGGCGGCCTGCTCAGCTACGCCGCGAACGCCAACGAGATCGCGCGTCGCGCCGCCGACTACGTCGACCGCATCCTGCGCGGCGCGGACCCCGCGCGGATGCCGGTCGAGCAGGCGAGCAGCTACGAGCTCACGCTCAACCTGCGCACGGCCCGGGCGCTGGCGATCGCGATTCCGAACCTGCTGATGCTGCGTGCGAACGAGGTGATCGAGTAAGGCGCTGCCGCGTCCCGGCAGCCGCGGCTGCCGCGCTCACATCTTCACCATCACGTGCCGCGCCACCGTGTAGTCCTCGAGCGCGTACATGCCCATGTCCTTGCCGTAGCCGCTGCTCTTCAGCCCGCCGTGCGGCATCTCGTTGACGAGCATGAAGTGGGTGTTGATCCAGGTGCAGCCGTA
>NZ_JANODC010000011.1:0-14856 GCF_031412495.1 Rhizobacter sp.
ACCCGTCGACATCGACATCGATGCCGCCACGATCGACTTCGCGACCCTGCGCGGCGCCCTCGGCAAGCTCATCTCCAAGGAGCTCGGCATGCGCGGCATCGGCATGTCGATGGTCCTCGAGGAAGCGATCACCGTCGACGACCTCCGCGACGTCGCCCGGCGGACGCTGAAGCAGATCAGCGACCGCAAGGGCCTCGCTGCCGCCGCCGAAGCGCGCAAGTTCCTGTTCGGCAGCTGACCGCCGCAGCGCCCCGCGGCAGCCCATGAGAGCCGCCCTGCCCGCGGCGAAGCCGACGCTGCGCATCTTCGTCGATGCGCCGCTGGCGGCTGGAGGCAACCTCGCCCTCGCGCCCGGCCCGGCGCGTCACATTCAGGTGCTGCGGGCCCAGCCGGGCGACGCGGTGACGCTGTTCAACGGCGCGGACTCCTTGGAATGGCCGGCCCGCATCGTGCGCATGTCGCGCCAGGGTGTCGAGGTGCAGGTCGGCGACGGGGTCGCGGTCGATCGGGAGCTGGCGGTGGCCGTGACCCTGGCCGTGGGAGTCCCGGCCAACGACCGCATGGACGGCCTGATCGAGAAGGCCGGCGAGCTCGGCGCGACGGCGGTCCAGCCGCTCGTCTGCGAACGGTCGGTGCTGCGCATCGCCGAGGCCCGAGCCGAGGCGAAGCAGCGGCACTGGAACGCCGTGGCGGCAGCGGCGAGCGAGCAGTGCGGGCGGGTTCGCGTCACCACCGTGCTGCCGATCCGGCCGCTGGCCGACTGGCTCGCCGAGCTGCGCGCGTCGGGTCCGGCGGGCGGCGGAGGCGGCATCGACGTCGTCCTCAGCTTCGCTGCCTCGGCCCGCGCGCCAGGTGCCGTGCTCGCCGCAGCGGCGCCCGGCGCCGCGCCCGATGCAACGCCGGCGGTGCGCGTCCTCAGCGGGCCGGAAGGCGGTCTGACCGCGGCCGAGGAGAGCGCCGCCGTGGAGCTCGGCTTCGTCCGCGTCGGCCTCGGCCCGCGCATCCTGCGCGCCGACACCGCACCGCTGGCCCTGCTCGCCTGGCTCGGCCTGCACGCCGTGAAAGTGCCCGGATGAACCGCGCCCTCGTCCTGCTCGCGCTGTGCCAGGGCTTCTTCCTCACCAACAACGTCACCTTCATCGCCATCAACGGGCTGGTCGGCCTGGCGCTGGCGCCCGAGGCCTGGATGGCGACGCTGCCGATCACGGCCTATGTCGCCGGCGCCGCCCTCTTCGCCGGCCTCGTCGGCCGGCACCAGCGCGCCTGGGGCCGCCAGCGCGCGTTCCAGTTCGGCCTGTGCATGGCGATCGCGTCGACGGCCCTGTGCGCCTGGGCCGCGGTGAACCGCGAGTTCTGGGTCCTCGTCGGCGCCACCCTGCTGGCTGGCTACTACAACGCCAACGGCGGGCTGTACCGCTTCGCCGCCACCGAGATCGTGGCGCCGGACTTCAAGGAGCGGGCGATCTCGTGGGTCCTGGCCGGCGGCATCATCGGCGCCGTCGCCGGGCCGAACCTGGCGCAGGTCTCGCGCAACTGGCTGCCGGTCGAGTTCGCCGGCGCCTACGCGGCGCTGGCCGGGCTGGCCCTGTGCTCGCTGGCGACGATGTCGTTCATCCGCTTCCCGCCGCTGCCGGTGCCGACCGTTGCCGCGCCCGGGCGGCCGCTGCGCGAGATCACGGCCCAGCCGGTGTTCATCGTCGCCGTCGTCGCCTGCGCCTTCGGCTATGGCGTCATGAACCTGCTGATGGCAGCGACGCCGATCGCGATGGCCATGCACGCTCATCCGTTCGCGAACACGGCGCTCGTTCTCGAGTGGCACGTGCTCGGCATGTTCGTGCCGAGCTTCTTCACCGGCAACCTGATCCGCCGCTTCGGCGCCATCCCGGTGATGGCGGTCGGGCTCGGCCTGAACCTCGTCTGCATCGTCGTGGCGCTGAACGGCATGGACCTCGAGCACTTCCTCGTCGCCCTGTTCACCCTCGGCGTCGGCTGGAACTTCCTCTTCATCGGCGGCACCTCGCTGGTCACGACCTCGTACCGCCCCGAGGAGAAGACGCTGGCGCAGGCGGCGATGGACACGGTCATCTTCGCGACGATGTCGCTCACCTCCTTCAGCTCGGGCGCGCTGGTGACGACGCAGGGCTGGACCTGGCTCAACCTCGGCTCGCTCGTGCCGGTGCTGCTGATGGGCGCGGCGCTCGCCTGGTACGTCGTGAACCGGCGCCGCGCCGCCGCGGCCGGCGCGCCGCCGGCCCTACCCTGAGCTGCGTTCGTCCGCGCTGGGCTCGTCTGCGCCGCGCTCGATGCGGGCGCGGCCGGCCGCGCGCGCCGAGCCGGCGACGAGATCGAAGCGGAACAGACGGCACTCGATCGGCCCGTTCCACATCGGCATCCGGCGCGACTCCTTCAGCCGCATCGCGCTCGGCAGGCGCACCTCGGGGCTTAGGATCCAGGCGGTCCAGCCGGCCGGGTGCGCGGTGTAGGCCTTCTTCCAGTGCGCGGCCAGGCGGCTGAAGAAGTCGCCCGGTGCGCGCCGGTTCTCGTCGTGCGGTTCGGTGGGCCCGCGCACCGCCGCCTTGCCGCCCACCTCGATCCGCTCGCCGTAGGGAGGATTGACGAGCAGGGTGCCCGGCAGCCCGGCAGGAAGCGCCGGCGCCGGGCGCTCGAGCGCGTCGCCGCCGTTGAACGTGATCGCCGCGGCGACGCCGGCGCGCTCGGCGTTGCGGCGCGCGAAGTCGACCATGCGAAAGGAGATGTCGCTGGCAAAGATCGGCACCTGCGGCGCTTGCACCCGCTCGCGCGCCGCTGCCTTCAGGGCTTCCCACTCGGCGCGGCGCTCCGCGCCGGCGAAAGGCAGCAGGCGTTCGAAGGCGAAGCGACGCAGGGCGCCGGCGGCCATGCCCGAGGCGATCTGCGCCGCCTCGATGGCGATCGTCCCCGAGCCGCAGCACGGGTCGTGCAGCGCGCCGCCGGCGTCGGCGCGGCCCTGCCAGCCGGCGGCGGCGAGCATGGCCGCGGCCAGCGTCTCCTTGAGCGGGGCGTCGCCGGTGTCGGCACGCCAGCCGCGCTTGAACAGCGACTCGCCGGAGCTGTCGACGTAGAGCGCGGCGCGCTCGGCGTCGACGTGCAGCACGACGGGCAGGTCGGGCCGGGAGGTGTCGACGCTGGGCCGCTCGCCATGCGCGTCGCGCATCCGATCGCACAGGCCGTCCTTGATGCGCAGGGCCGCGAAGTTGAGGCTGCGGAGCGGGCTGCGGTGCGCCGTCGTGTCGACGCGGATCGTCTGCCGCGGCGTGATCCAGTCGGACCAGTCGACGCCCCGGGCCAGCGCGTAGAGGTCGGCCTCGTCGCGGTACGGCCCTTCGGCCACCTCGACGAGCACGCGCTGGGCCAGGCGGCTCTCGAGGTTGAGCACCATCACCTCGTGCGGATCTCCGGCCAGCGCCACGCCGCCGCGCCGCGACTGAACGGCCGCGGCGGGAAGCAGGCGCCGCACCTCGGCCTCGAGCAGGGACTCGACGCCGGCGGCGCAGGGCAGGAACAGCGGCAGCGGCATGACGTACGCAGGTGCGCGCTGTCGCGCCTACATCGCCTTGCGCATCTGCGTCGGCGCGATCTTGAGCGCCTCGCGGTACTTGGCCACGGTGCGCCGCGCGACGTGGATGCCCTGCTCGTCGAGCATCTGCGAGATCTGGCTGTCGGAGAGCGGCTTCAGCGGGTCCTCGGCATCGACGATCTGGCGGATGAGTGCCCGCACGGCGGTGCTCGAGGCATTGCCGCCGGAATCCGTGCCGAGCGAGGAGCCGAAGAAGTACTTCAGCTCGAAGGTGCCGTAGGGCGTCGACATGTACTTGGCGGTCGTCACGCGCGAGATCGTCGACTCGTGCAGGCCGAGCTCGTCGGCGATTTCGCGCAGGACGAGCGGCTTCATCGCGATGGCGCCGTGCGTGAAGAAGCTCTTCTGACGCTCGACGATGGCCTGCGACACGCGCTGGATGGTGTCGAAGCGCTGCAGGATGTTCTTCACGAACCAGCGCGCTTCCTGCAGGCGCGAGTTCAGGCCCGCGCCGGCGCCGTTCAGCCCGCCGCTGCCGCGGTGCTGGCGGATGGCGTTCGCGTAGAGGTCGTTGATCTTCAGCTTCGGCATCACGTCGGGATTGAGATGCACCTTCCAGCCGCGGCCGACCTTCTGCACGATGACGTCGGGGACGACGATGTTGGCCTCGGCGCGCGCGAACGGCCGGCCCGGCTTGGGCTCGAGCGAGACGATGAGCGCCTGCGCGTCGCGCAGCATCTGCTCGTCGGCGCCGGTCACCGCCATCAGCTTCTTCAGGTCGCGCCGGGCGAGCAGCGGCAGGTGGTTCTTGCAGATGATGATGGCGACCGCCTGCGTCTCGCTCCGCTCGCGCGTGCGCAGCTGCAGGGTCAGGCACTCGGCCAGGTCGCGGGCGCCGACGCCGGTCGGCTCCATGCTCTGCACGTAGCGCAGCGCGCAGCGCAGCTGGGCCAGGAGCGGATCGCTGGTGTCGCCGTCGTCGCAGCTCGCGGCGGGCTGGGCGTCGAACTCCAGGCCGCCTTCGCGCAGGCGGTCGGCGATGTCCTCGAGCGAGTCGCTGAGGTAGCCCTCGTCGTCGAGCGAGTCGATCAGGACGAGGACGGCGGCGGTGTCGGCCGGCGACAGGCGCATGCCGGTGAGCTGGCTGCGCAGGTGGTCCTGCAGGCTCTGCGGCGGCGTGTCTCGGTCCTGGTCGTCGAGGCCTTCGCCGTCGTTCTGCGTGCGCGCCTTCCCCGGCATCTCGCGGATGCCGTCGAAGTCCTCGCGCTCGGTGCCGTTCTCCCAGTCCTCGCGCTCGGTGGCGCCAAACTCGGCCGCCCCGTCGATCGGCCCGAGCTCCTCGCCCCCGTCGACGCCCGAGACGGTGTCGCCCGCCCGCTCCGACTCGCGCTCGCCGGCATGCTCGGCCGTCGACAGACGTTCGGTCAGCGGCTCGAAGGCCGGCGCCGGCTCCTCCTCGGTCTCGAGGAAGGGGTTCTGCTCGAGCATCTGCTCGACTTCCTGCTGCAGCTCGACCGTCGACAGCTGCAGAAGGCGGATCGACTGCTGCAGCTGCGGCGTGAGCGCCAGATGCTGCGAGAGCCGGACCTGCAACGTCTGCTTCATGGCGTTGGCCAGGAGACTGCGGGGGCGTGACCGGCCGGGCGCCGGGCCGCTCCCAAGCCCGGCCGCGCCCCCTCGGGGGGCAGCGAACGGAAGGAGCGCAGCGACTGATGCGAGCGTGGGGGCATCACATTCTGAAGTGCTCGCCGAGGTAGACCTTGCGGACGTCGGCATTGGCGACGATCTCCGCAGGGGTTCCCTCGGCCAGGACCCGGCCTTCGCTGATGATGTAGGCGCGGTCGCAGATGCCTAGCGTCTCCCGCACGTTGTGGTCCGTGATCAGCACGCCGCTGCCGCGGCCGCGCAGGAAGCCGATGATCCGCTGGATCTCGATCACCGCGATCGGGTCGATGCCGGCGAAGGGCTCGTCGAGCAGGATGAAGCGCGGCTGCGTCGCCAGGGCGCGGGCGATCTCGACCCGGCGCCGCTCGCCGCCCGAGAGCGCCGGGGCCGGCGAGGCGCGCAGCTTCTCGATCGACAGGTCGCGCAGCAGGCCCTCGAGGGTCGCGTCGATGACCGGCTTCTTCAGCGCCTTGCCCTGGGCGTCGACCTGCAGCTCGAGGATGGCGCGGATGTTCTCCTCGACGTTGAGCTTGCGGAAGATCGACGGCTCCTGCGGCAGGTAGGACAGGCCGAGGCGCGAGCGGCGGTGGATCGGCAGCCGCTCGACGCGCCGACCCTCGATCGTGATCTGGCCGCCGTCGGGGCGGACCAGGCCGACGATCATGTAGAAGCTGGTCGTCTTGCCGGCGCCGTTCGGGCCAAGCAGGCCGACGACCTCGCCGCTGCGGACCGCCAGGCGGACGCCGTCGACGACCGTTCGCGAGCCGTAGGCCTTGCGCAGATTGTGGGCTTCGAGCCGGTGCCGGACCGGCTCGGCCTGCGTCTCGACGGTCACGGCCGGGCTCCGAGCGCTGGCGCCGTCCGCAGCGCGGGGGCCGAGGCCGCACCAGCACTCGCCGCGCGCGCCGCCTCGGTGGCGGCGGCACTGCCTTCGCGCGGCGTCAGCGTCGCGCGCACGCGCCCGCTCGGGTTGGCGGCCGTCGCGGGTGCGCCGCCGCTGACGTTGAAGACCTCGGTCGTGCTGTCGTAGGTGACGAGGTTGCCCGCGATCTCGTCGGCGACCTCGGCGCCGCGCAGGCGCCGCACGGAGGCGTTGTTGACGAAGCGGATGACGTCGGACTTGCCGTCGTACTCCAGCCGCTCGGCGTCGCCGGCGATGTACTCGTCAGGCACGTCGCGCTTCTGCCGGAAGGTCGCGTGCTGCTGCGGCGTCCCGAAGGCGACGGCCGTGTGGTAGCCGTCGGGCAGCTCGCGCACCTCGATGCGCGAGGCCCGGATCGTCATCGTTCCCTTGGTCACGACCACGTTGCCGCTGAAGACGACGAACTGGTTCAGCAGGTCGATCCGGCCCGGCAGGTCGGCTTCGACGTTGAGCGGCTTGAAGCGGTCCGCCTTCTCGGCGTTGGCTCCGGTGCCGAGGGCCAGGAGCGGGGCCAGCGCCAGACCGGCCAGGAGGCGCTGCAGGGGTGGGAAGGTGGAGTGTGGCAAGGTTCGGCAGCGTCGGAGGGGAGGGGGCGCGAAGCGTTCCGCATCACGGCATGAATCTTGCATTGCATTCTATGCCACGGCGCGCCGAGAGCCCCCCGGGAACCGCTCCAATCTCACGCTTGCCCGCTCCGAGGTTGACGCACCCGGCTGCGGACCGGGGTGGACCGGGCCCGTGCGTCAGCTCTTCGCGTCCTTGCGGACCCGAGCGATCAGGGCGTCGACCACGGCCAGCATGCGTTCGTTCGAGCCGCCCTTGCCGCTGCCGCCGGCGTTGGCCAGGGTGCCGTTGGTATAGAAGCGGCCGTGCACGCCCATGGCCGGGACGGCATCGATCTTGTAGGCCGCCGCCGTCTGCCGCGCCTGCAGCCCCTTCGCCTGCACGGCGAAGGAATTGAACGCGGCCATGAACTTGTCGCCATCGACGCCGTTGCGCGTCACGAAGGCCAGCATGTCCTCGGTGCTGCGCAGGCGCGTGCGCTCGGCGTGGATGGCGTGATAGATGCGCCGGTGCAGCGTCGGCAGCAGGCCGAGGCTCTCGAGTGCATAGAACAGCCGCTGCTGGGCCGTGAACGGCTCCTCGCGGAACCAGACCGGCACGCGCCTGAAGGCGATGTCCTCCGGCTGGCGCCCGGCCCAGGCCTCCAGAGCCGGCTCGAAGGCGTTGCAGTGCGGGCACTCGTACCAGAAGAACTCGACGACCTCGATCCGGCCTGGCGTGACCGGCACCGGCTGGGCCAGGCGCACGTAGTGGACGTCCTGGACCGGGGCCGGCTGGGCCGCGGCGCGTGGCGAGGCCAGCGCACCCGCCAGCCCGGCGCCGGCCAGGCCGGCGGAGAAATCGCGTCGGGTCAAGGGCATCATGGCGTCACCGCTGCACCGCGACCAGGGTCGCTTCCACGCCCGAGTCGCCGAGCTTGCCCTTGGTGCTCTCGGCGTCCTCGCGCCGCTCGAACGGGCCGACGCGGACCCGGTACACCGTTCGCCCGGCCTGCTCGCGCTCGGTAAGGCGGCTCTCGACGCCCAGCATCGCCAGCTTGGCCCGCTGCTGCTCGGCGTCCTCGCTGCGGGTGAAGGCGCCGGCCTGCACGAAGTAGGTGAACGGGCTCGTCCCGGCGGCGGACACGGCCTGCGACGCTCTCGCTGCCGGCGTGGTGGCCACAGCGGCACTGGCAGCACTGGCGGCGCCCGCCCGCGCCAGCCGCGGCGCGCTCGCCGACGCCGCCGTCGACGGTGCCGTCTGCGGGAGCGCCGGTGCCGCGATCGGCGGCCGGGCCGGGTCGGGCAGCGCCGGCGCCGCGGAAGCCGTTGGAGCACTGGCGGCGGGCGCCGGGTTGCGCCCGGCCAGGGCGCTGTTCGGGTCCCAGTTGCGGTTGCGCTCGATCTCGGCCGCGTCCTGCCCGGCCGACCGGCCCGGCACCTTGTTGACGAATGGATTCGGGGCCTTGGTGACGTAGAGCGCCACGCCGAGCGCCAGGGCCAGGCCGATCAGCAGGCCGACGACGAGGCCGATGATGAAGCCGCCGCGCTGGGTCCGCCTCGAGGAATGCTGCTTCATGAATCTGCCGTCTCCACTTCCCTGTCCATGCGTTCCGGGGCGCTGACGCCGAGGACCCCGAGCGCGTTGCGAATGACCTGGCGGGTCGCCGCCAGGAGCGCGAGCCGGGCCCGCGCCAACGCCCGGTCGTCGACGAGGAACCGCTCCGCGCCGTAGTAGCTGTGAAAGCCGGCGGCGAGGTCGCGCAGGTAGAAGGCGATCTCGTGCGGCGCCAGCCCGAGCGCCGCGGTGGCCAGCACGTCCGGGTAGTCGGCGAGCTTTCTCAGCAGTGCCACCTCGGTGGGCGCGACGAGGAGCGCGAGATCCGCCTCGGCGGGCGCAGCGGCACCGGCGCCGCCGTCGCGCGCCGCGGCCTGTTCGAGGACCGAGCAGATGCGGGCGTGCGCGTACTGCACGTAGAAGACCGGGTTCTCGTCGTTCTGCTTGAGCGCGAGGTCGACGTCGAAGGTGAACTCGGTGTCGGCCTTGCGGCTGAGCATGAAGAAGCGGACGGCGTCGCGGCTGGTCCACTCGATCAGGTCGCGCAAGGTCACGTAGCTGCCGGCGCGCTTGCTGAGCTTGACCTCGACGCCGCCGCGCTCGACCCGCACCATCGTGTTCAGCACGTACGCCGGGTACGTCGGCGGGATCTGCGGGTCGGCGGCCTGCAGTCCGGCGCGCACGCGGGCGATCGTGCCGTGGTGGTCGGTGCCCTGGATGTTGATGGCCCGCCTGAAGCCGCGCTCGACCTTGGCCAGGTGATAGGCGACGTCCGGCACGAAGTACGTGAAGCTGCCGTCGGACTTGCGCATCACGCGGTCCTTGTCGTCGCCGTAGTCGGTGGTGCGCAGCCAGAGGGCGCCGCCCGACTCGTAGGTCTTGCCGGAGGCGACCAGGCGCTCGACCGTCCGCTCGACGCGGCCGTCGGCGTAGAGGCTGGATTCGAGATAGTGGTTGTCGAAGCGGACGCCGAAGGCGGCGAGGTCGAGGTCCTGCTCGTGGCGCAGATAGGCGACGGCGAACTGGCGGATGGCGTCGAGATCGTCGACCGCGCCGGAGGCGGTGAACGAGCGATCGTCGGCGCGCACCGTCTTGCCGGCGCGGAAGTCGGCGGCGATGTCGGCGATGTAGTCGCCGTTGTAGGCGCTCTCCGGCCAGCCGGGATCGCCGGGCGCCAGCCCGTCGAGGCGCGCCTTCACCGACGCGGCCAGGGTCGCGATCTGCACCCCGGCGTCGTTGTAATAGAACTCGCGCGTGACGCGGCGGCCCTGCGTCTCGAGCAGGTTGCAGATGGCGTCGCCGAGCGCGGCCTGGCGCGCGTGGCCGACGTGGAGCGGCCCGGTCGGGTTGGCGGAGACGAATTCGACGAGCACCGGTTCGGCGGCGCCGCCACGCACCCCGTAGGCGCCGCCGTCGGCCAGCACCTGGGCCACGACGCGCTGCCGGGCCGCGGCGCGCAGGTGCAGGTTGATGAACCCCGGGCCGGCGATCTCGACCTTCTCGACCCAGCGCTCGACCGGCGTCTTCGTGCGCAGCGCGGCGATCAGCTCGGCCGCGACCTCGCGCGGATTGCGCCGCTGCGCCTTGGCGAGCGGCATCGCCGCGGTGACGGCGAGGTCGCCGTGCGAAGCCTGGCGCGGCGTCTCGAAAGCGGCGTCTAAGCCATGGCCCGGGCTCACTTCGGCGATTGCGGCGCGCAGCGCGTCGAGCAATTCTTCACGGGCCGATGTCATCGCGGAATTCTACGGGTCGCCCCGCGCAGGCCCCGACGCGCGCGGCGTGGCGGAGAGCATGAAAAGAGAAGACCCGGGTGGACTTGGTCACACTTTGTATCCGACACGGATGCAAGAATCGCGTGGCACTTTTCGCATCCATGTCCGCCGCGCTCACCGCCTCCGCCCCTGCCGTCGCCCTGGCCGACGCGCCGTCGGTGCCGGTGATGATCGGCAAGTACCGCGTCCTCGGCCGCCTCGGCGACGGCGCCACCAGCGAAGTCTTCCTCGCCTTCGACGATTTCCAGGGCCGCCACGTCGCCATCAAGCGCGTCCGCGCGCCGATGGCCAACGACACCATGGACGGGCGCTACTCGGAGCGCTTCTTCGCCGCCGAGGCGGCGCTCGTCGGCCGGCTGCACCACCCGAACGTGGTCCAGATCTTCGACGCGGTGCCGGATCCTGTCGCGCCCTACCTGGTCATGGAGTACGTCGCCGGCAGCACCCTGCGGCCGTACTGCCGGGCCGACCAGCTGCTGTCGCTCGAGCTCATCGTCGAGATCGGCTTCAAGTGCGCGATGGCGCTCGGCTACGTCTACCGGCAGGGCCTGATCCACCGCGACGTCAAGCCGGCCAACCTGCTCGCCGTCCTTACCAACGGCACCATCACCGACGTCAAGATCACCGACTTCGGCAGCGTCCTGAACCTCGATTCGGACGTGACCCAGATCCACCGGGTCGGATCGCTCGCCTACATGTCTCCGGAGCAGCTCGACGGCGGCACCCTCGACTGCCGGGCCGATATCTACTCGCTCGGCGCCGTGCTCTACCACCTCATCGCCGGTCGGCCGCTCTTCGATGCGCAGGTGCAGTCGGCCATGATGCATCAGATCTACAACGTCAAGCCGGCGCCTCTGGTCGGCATCCGCGCCGGCGTCACGGCGGGGCTCGACGCCGTCGTGCAGCGGGCCCTGGCCAAGGCGCCGGGCGACCGCTACAGCGACTGGAGCGAGTTCGCCGCCGCCATTTCCGAGCTGGTCACGACGCAGCAGGTGCCGCGCGGCCAGTTCCAGGGCGTGCTCGACTCGGAGCGCTTCACCTTGCTGCGCACGCTGGAGTTCTTCTCCAACTTCGGCGACGTCGAGCTGTGGGAGGTAGTGCACCGCGCGCGCTGGCAACGCTTCCATTTCGGCCACGCGCTCTACCGCAAGGGCGAGGAAGGCAACAGCTTCCACATCATCGCGCAGGGCGCCGTCGAGGTGTTCCGCGACGGCAAGAAGGTGGCGCAGCTCGGCTCCGGAACGTCCGTCGGCGAAATGGCCTATCTCGCGCCCAGCGCCGAGCTGAAGCGGCACAGCACCGACGTCATCGTCACCGAGCCGGCGACGACGATCTCGTTCACGCCCGAGACGCTGATGCAGGTGAGCCCGAACACGCGCCACCTGTTCCACGATTCGTTCATCAAGGTGCTCGTGCGTCGCCTGCACACGGCGCACGAAGCGCTCGCCCACCCGCGCCGGATTTTCTGAGCGTTGTTGCCGGCCGCGCCGGCGCCATGCTCCAATCCCGGCAGGCGGCTTCGGGACGAAACCGCTCCCGTCCACAACCTCCGGAGACGACCGTGCGCCATACCATCCTTTCCCTGACCGCCGCCCTGGCACTGGCCATCCCGGCGGCCGCCCTCGCCAACGCCCACAAGGAAGCCCCGGGCATGGCCAAGGCCGCCGCCAGCGCGCCGAAGACGGCTCAGCAGAGCAAGATGACCACCTGCAACGCCGAGGCCGCCGACAAGAAGGGCGACGAGCGCAAGGCCTTCATGAAGAGCTGCCTGTCGGCGCCGAAGGTGACCGCGCAGCAAGGCAAGATGAAGCAGTGCAACGTCGACGCCAAGGACAAGAAGGGCGACGAGCGCAAGGCCTTCATGAAGAGCTGCCTGTCGGCGTAGTGGCAGAAGCGGTCCCGGCGGCGCGCGCGTTCGACTACGCCGCGGCCGCCAAGGAATCGGTGCCCTGCCCGCTCTGCGGGCAGTCTTCCTTCGAGCGGCTCGCGACGATCGACCGCTACGGCATGGGCCTGGCCACCGTCGGCTGCCGCGGCTGCGGTCTCGTGCAGACGCAGCCGCGCCTCACCATCGGCGGCTTCGCCGACTTCTACCGGCAGAGCTATCGCGCCTACTACCAGGGCGTGGTCGAGCCGAGCGCCGACTACGTCCGGCGGATGAACAAGGACGCGCGGCTCGATGCCACGGTCGCGTGGCTGCGGGACGCCGGCGTCCTCGGCGGCGCGGCCGGAGTCCTCGACGTCGGCTGCAGCGAAGGGACGCTCTTCGCGGCGCTGCGCCGGGGCGGCTTCCCGGGGGCGCTGCGCGGCGTGGAGCCGAACGACGCCTTTCGCGCCTACACGGCGGCAGAGCACGGGGCCGAGGTCGTGGCCGGCGAAGGCGATCTGCCCGAGGCGTGGCGCGGCACGATCGGCCTGGTGACGATGATCCACGTGCTCGAGCACGTCGCCGACCCGGTCGCGACGCTGGCCCGCCTGCGCGGCTTCCTCGGCGCGGGCGGCCACCTCTACGTCGACGTTCCCGACGTGGCCGAGTACGCGAGCCTGAAAGACCTGCACATCGCCCACATCTTCCACTTCGGCGGGAAGACCCTGCGCGCCACGCTCGTCGCCGCCGGCTTCGAGGTGGCGAGCATCGAGGCGCATCGGCCGCTCGGCCACCCGCCGTCCCTGCGTGCGCTGGCGCGTCCTGCAGCGGTCGCGTCCGTCGCTGCGCCCTCAGACGGGTCGCCAAAGTCGACCGGCGAGCCGGCGGGCTGGGCCCAGGTCCGGCGCATCAACCGGGCGCGCCACCGCCTCGCCCTGAAGCGGCTCATCCGCTCGGCGCTGGCGCGCAACCCCATCTACGCTGCCTTGCGGGCCCGCC
The DNA here is from genome assembly GCF_031412495.1 of Rhizobacter sp. Lineage (GTDB taxonomy): Bacteria > Pseudomonadota > Gammaproteobacteria > Burkholderiales > Burkholderiaceae_C > Schlegelella_A. The sequence goes on from NZ_JANODC010000011.1 coordinate 12,882, forward strand.
GTCGCCGCTGACGACGGGTGCGGACGCCCTCGGCGGCAAGGGGCCGCGGACCGATCGAATAGATTAGCGGGATGTCCGCACCCCCGGTCCGCCCCGTCCCTCGCGCCGTGCTCTTCGACGCCTACGGCACGCTGTTCGACGTCTACAGCATCGGCGTCGCCGCGGAGCGCCGCTTCCCCGGCGCCGGCGAGCGCCTCGCCACCCTCTGGCGGGACAAGCAGATCGAGTACACCCGCCTCTGCTCCATGAGCGGCCGGCCACGCAGCTTCGCCGACTGCACGCGGGCCGGCCTGCGCTATGCCGCGCGGCGGCTCGAGCTGCCGCTCGATGCCGCGAGCGAAAGCACGCTGATGAGCGGCTACGGGCAGCTCGCGCCCTTCGCCGAGAACGGCGAGGTCCTGGCGACGCTGCAGGGCCTGGGCATCCGCACCGGCGTGCTCAGCAACGGCGACCCGGACATGCTGGCGGCCGTCGTCCGCCACGCCGGTTTCGAGCGCTGGCTCGATCCGGTGCTCAGCGTCGAGAGCACCGGCCGCTTCAAGACCGACCCGGCGACCTACGCGCTCGGCACGTCGGCGCTCGGCCTCGCCGCCGCCGACATCCTGTTCGTGTCGAGCAACTGCTGGGACGCGATCGGCGCGACCTGGTTCGGCTACACGACGCTGTGGATCAACCGCTTCGGCCTGCCGATCGAGGAGCTCGGGACCGAACCCACGCGGGTGGGGACCCGGCTCAACGACGTGCTCGCTTTCTTTTCTTCCTGAGGACCCCGACCATGACTCCCGTTCTTCCCGCCGGCCTGCAGATCAACGCACCGATCCTGCCCGGCTTCGAGCAGATCCTGAGCGCGCCCGCGCTCGAACTCGTGGCCCGCCTGCACCGCGCCTTCGAACCGCGCCGCCAGGCGCTGCTCGCCGTCCGCGCCGAACGCGCCCGGCGCCTCGACGCCGGCGAGCGGCCCGACTTCCTGGCCGAGACGGCGGCCATCCGCGCCGGCGACTGGAAGATCGCACCCGTTCCGCCGGCGCTGCAATGCCGTCGTGTCGAGATCACCGGCCCGGTCGACGCGAAGATGGTCATCAACGCCTTCAACTCGGGCGCCGACTCGTACATGACGGACTTCGAGGACAGCAACTCGCCGCTGTGGACGAACCAGATCCAGGGCCAGATCAACATCGGCCGTGCGATCCGGCGCGAGCTCTCGTTCTCGCAGGCGTCGCCCGCCGGGACGAAGTCGTACAAGCTCAACGACAAGATCGCGACGCTGCAGGTGCGGCCGCGCGGCTGGCACCTCGACGAGAAGCACGTGCTCGTCGACGGCCAGCGCGTCAACGGTGGCATCTTCGACTTCGCCCTCTTCATGTTCCACAACGCCAAGGAAACCCTGGCGCGCGGCTTCGGGCCCTACTTCTACCTGCCCAAGCTCGAGAGCCACCAGGAGGCGCGGCTCTGGAACGACATCTTCGTGATGACGCAGACGGAGCTGGGGATCCCGCAGGGCACGATCAAGGCGACGGTCCTCGTCGAGACCATCCTCGCCGCGTTCGAGATGGACGAGATCCTCTACGAGCTGCGTGAGCACAGCGCCGGCCTCAACGCCGGCCGCTGGGACTACATCTTCAGCTGCATCAAGAAGTTCAAGCTCGACCGCGACTTCTGCCTCGCCGACCGCGCCAAGGTGACGATGACGGCGCCCTTCATGCGCGCCTACGCGCTGCTCCTGCTGCAGACCTGCCACAAGCGCGGCGCGCCGGCGATCGGCGGCATGAGCGCGCTGATCCCGATCAAGAACGACCCGGCGAGAAACGAGGCGGCGATGGCCGGGATCATCGCCGACAAGCGCCGCGACGCGACCGACGGCTACGACGGCGGCTGGGTCGCGCACCCGGGCCTGGTCGAGGCGTCGATGAAGGAGTTCGTCGCCGTGCTCGGCGACCGGCCGAACCAGTTCGAGAAGCAGCGGCCGGACGTCGCC
>NZ_JANODC010000012.1:0-2856 GCF_031412495.1 Rhizobacter sp.
ACTGCGCGACCGGCAGGCCACGCCAGAGCGCAAAGCCGCGCCCTTCGATCAGTTCCTCCCGCAGCCGGTCGATCCGTGACGCCAGGCCGGGCAGCGGGAATTCGCTCTTGCTCAGATCGGTCAGCTCGCGGCCGGTGGCCAGCCAGGGAAGGGTCGCCGCAGCCAGCTCCCCCAACTCGGCGTCATTCAGCGGTTCAATCCAGTCGCCCCGCGCCGACATGGCCGGCCCGCGCCACGCACTGGGTCCGCCGAGTCGTTCGGGGAGGCCGAAGGGAAAGGCTGCCGCGGCTGGCTGTGCGCCGGCTTCCGACCGATGGGTCGACGAAGAGGTCATGCGCGCCGACTTTAGCCGGGACCGCTACGCACACAATGGCAGCCAGCCTACCCCCTTGTCAGCATGCCGCAGTGTTCCCGCCGCCACATGTGCGTGGCCGCCCTCGGCGCCGCCCTGCCGTGGCACGCTCGGGCCGGATTCAACTTCTGGACCAGCGAGTTCACCGCCACCCGTTCCGAATTGCAGGCGATGCTCGACAGACGATTTCCGCTGTCGCAGCGGTACGCCCAGATCGTCACGGTGGGACTCAGAGACCCGCGACTCGGGCTCGACGCGGCAGCCAACCGAGTGACGATCACGGCCCGTGTATGGATCACCAGTCCACTGCTGCGCGCAGGTCAGGTCGATGGCACTGTGGCGCTCAGCAGCGGGCTGCGCTACGACCCCGCGGCGCGAGCCCTGCGCCTGGAGCACCCCAAGGCCGAGCGCCTGGAACTGCAGGGTGTCAACGGCCGTGACGCCGAGCGCCTGCAGCAGATCGGCGGCCTCGTCGCGCAGGAACTGCTGCAAGGCCAGGTTCTTCGGACGTTCACGGTCGAGGAGCTGAGCTTCGGCCCCAAGACCTACGAGATCGGCGACCTCGTGGTTCTGGACGACGGCATCAAGGTCCAGTTGAAGTAAGACACGCTGCCGATGCGCAACTCCCGCTCCTCGCGCAACGGCGCCTGCGCTCTTTCCGTCGGCGCCGCGCTGGCCGCGGTCGGCGCGTTCGTTCTGGCACAAGAGGCGACCGCCGATGCATGGCACGCCGTGCTCATCGCCGGCGGTGCGGTCCTCGGGTCCGTGGCCGTCATCTCCGCCGGGGTCGCGCTGGTCTGGCACCTCGACGTGCGCACCGAAGCCGCGTTGCAGCGCGGCGACGACCTGATCGGGCGCTGGCGGATCGACGCGCCGACGTGGCGCGCCTTCTTCGACATCGAGCAGGGGTTCGCGCTCCAGCCGAACGTCTGGCAGAACGAGTTCCAGCCGCGCCGCGACGTGCCCGGCGAAGGTGCCGAGGTGACGGTCGGCACGACCGGCGTCGTCGTCGACGGCAGCGTGCATCGCCTGCCACGCCACGGCGTGCCCGAGGTGACGGCGGCGCGTCTGCGGCGCGACACCGGGCCGGCGCCGAGCGTCGAGCTGCACCTCTACCACCCGCCGATGAAGTCGGGCGACCGCTGGGTTCCGGAGAAGCGGACGACGCTGCGATTTCCGGTCGCGGCGAGCGCCGAGCGCGTCGCCGCGCGCTACGTCGCCTGGTGCGAAGGCGGCCGCCCGGGCGAGGCCGGCTTCTTCCACGGGCGCGGCGACGGCAGCGACGCCGAAGACGTGAGCACGTGCCGCTCGTGCGGCTGGCAGACGCACAAGTTCATCTCCCGATGCGAGCGCTGCGGCGGCGGCATGCTGTCGCGGCGCTGGGCGCGCCGCTTCGGCGGCCTCCAGTTCGTGCTCGGCGTGCTGCTCGCCGGCGGCATCGGCTACGTGCTCTGGGCGGAGCTGGGACTGCCGCTGCTGAACCCCGGCGGCTCGTCCGACGGCACGCGCTTCTCCGGCACGCGCGGGCAGGCGATGGCGCTCCTGGCCCTCCTCGGCGCGGTGGGCTCCATCGGCCTCTTGACGATGCTCAACGGGCTCTGGCAGATGGTCACCGGCCGACACGAACGGCGGGTGAAGTTCGGCCTGCTCGGTCTCGTGGCCGTCATCCTCGTGGCCGGAATCGCGCTCGCGGCGCTGGGTCGATGAAGGAAACCGTTTGCACCGCATCGCGCATCGCGGCACCCTCTCGCCCATGACGACGCCGCTCACGATCAGCCTCCCGCACCAGCTCGGCCGCGCCGAGGCGCGCCGTCGCATCGAGACGGGGTTCGCGAAGGCGCTCCGAGGTTTGCCGGGCAGCGGCCGGTGCAGCGAACGGTGGGAAGGCGATCGGCTCGTCTTCAGCGTCGCGGCGCTGGCGCAGACGATCACCGGTGTCGTCGATGTCGGCGACGCCGCGGTGACGATGGAGCTCCACCTGCCGGGCGTGCTTGGCCTCATCGCAAGTGCGTTCAGGAGCCGCCTGCAGAAGGCGGGACAACTGCTGCTGGAAAAGAAGTAGCGGCCGGCTAACCGGAACGTGAAGCCGGGCGAGGCGCCGCGAAGCGCCCCGCCCGGGGTGAAATGAAGGACAGCGCGAGCTGGCGGCGTTTCAGCCGCACTCGTTCAGCTCACGCGCCCAGGTCAGTTGCGGTCCGCGCGCGGGGGCAGGCTGCCGTTGGCCGTGGCCCTCGTGTCCGTCCGGGTGCTGCGGTCGTTGCCCATGAGGCCGCCGCTGCGGCTATTCGGGTTGCGGCCCATATCCTGATCTCCAGGCGTAACGGCGGCGCTGGCAGCGCGGCCGACGCTGGTGGTCGAAGAGCCCGTGCCGGTGCGGTCGTTGCCCATGAGACCGCCGCTGCGGTTGTTCGGGTTGCGGCCCATGTCCTGGTCGCCAGGAGTCACGGCGGCGCTGGCAGCGCGGCCCACGCTGGTGGTAGCGGGCTGTGCCGCAGCTACTCCCG
>NZ_JANODC010000013.1:0-6351 GCF_031412495.1 Rhizobacter sp.
CACGTCCGACTACACGATCTTCGTCGCCGAGGTCGCGTCGACGATCAACGAGCGCTTCCTGCTCGACAAGCTGCTGCAGCAGACGAGCGACCCGAAGGAGCGCTTCCTGCTCCTGCAGCATGCCGTCGATTCGATCGTCGGCACGTTCTACACGCAGGTCATGTTCGCCGACTTCGAGCTGCGCGCGCACCGCCTGGTCGAGAAGGACCAGCCGGTGACGACCGAGGTGCTCAACAGCCTCTACGCCGGCCTCCTGAAGGAGTACTGGGGCGACGCCGTCACCGTCGACGACTTCTACAAGTACACCTGGGCCCGCATTCCGCACTTCTTCAACTCGCCCTACTACGTCTACCAGTACGCGACCTGCTTCGCCTCGTCGGCGCAGCTTTACGCGGCGATGACGACCGGCGCACCGGAGTTGCGCCAGGCGGCGACCGACCGCTACCTCACGCTGCTGCGGAGCGGCGGCAACGACCACCCGATGACGCAGCTGAAGAAGGCCGGCGTCGACCTGACCCAAGGGGCCACGATCCAGGCCGTCATCGCGCAGATGGACCGCCTCGTGTCGCAGATGGAGAGCGAGGCGGCGAAGATCCGCTGATCCGGGCAGGCCGCCGGGCCGCCGGGCCGCCGGGCCGCCGGGCCGCCGGGCCGCCGGGGAGCATCCACGGTGTCTGCGGTGCCCGCCAGCCCGCGGCGAGCGGCGTCCACCGACATCCGTTTGCTCGCTCATCCGACAGAAACACGCCGCCGCAGCCTTTCCAATCCTGTCGCAGGAATGCGTGTGGAGCCCTCCTGCTCCCGCGTGCAACGCCTGCGAAAGGAAAACAACATGACCCGGATCTCGCTTCGCCTGACACCCATCGCCCTCGCCATCGCGGCCAGCGCGCTGCTCGTCGCCTGCGACAAGAAGACCACCACCACCACCACGCCGGCCGGTACTGCGACGACGACCACCGTCACGCCCAGCCCGACCACGAACTCCGCCATGAACAGCGCCTCCTCGGCCATAAGCACGGCGGGTGGCGCGGTCGTCGACTCGGCCGTCACCGCGAAGGTGAAGTCGGCGCTGCTCGCCGACGACAACGTCAAGGGCCTGCGTATCGACGTCGACACCAGCAACGGCGTCGTGACCCTGAACGGAACCGCCGATACCCAGGCCAACATGGCACGCGCCGAGACGCTCGCCAAGGGCATCGACGGCGTGAAGTCGGTCCAGAACCGGCTGACCGTCAAGCCCTGACCGCTGCGCCGCCGTTGTTCGCGGCCGCAGCCGGGTCAGTCGCGGTAGCTCGGGTCGTCGCGGTCGAGCTTGCGCAGCAGGGCCGCGAAGCCGATCCGGCCGAAGCCGGCGTCGCCCACGCCCTGGGCCGTCGCGACCGTCGCGTCGATCACCGCGCGCGGCGGCAGCGCCAGCGCACGGCTGCCCTGCGCCGCAACCTGGATCTCGCAGCTGCGCTCGAGGTAGTGCATGAGGGTGAAGGCCTCGGCGATGCTGCGGCCCCAGGCCAGCGTGCCGTGGTTGCGCAGGAACATCATCCGCCGGTCGCCGAGGGCGGCGACGAACTTCGTCCGCTCCTCGGCGCGCAGGCCGGGGCCGTCGTAGTCGTGGTAGCCGATCTGGCCGGCGTAGGTGATGCCGAACTGGTTCACCGGCAGCAAACCCTCCTGCTGCGCCGAGACCGCCGTGCCGCAGATCGTGTGCAGGTGCATCACGCACGCGGCCTGGGGCCGCGCCTCGTAGACGGTGCGGTGCACGACCCAGCCGGCCGGGTTCACCGGCGTGCCGGCGCCGGAGACGTCGTTGCCGGCGAGGTCGACCTCGAGCAGCGTCGAGGCGGTCACCTCCTCGAACAGCATGCCGAAGGGGATGAACAGGAACCGGTCGGGCGAACCCGGGATGCGCGCCGACAGGTGGGTGTAGATCAGGTCGTCCATGCCGCGCCGGGCGAACATCCGGTAGCAGGCGGCGAGCTCGAGGCGGGCGGGCGGGGACATCGGGTCGGTGTCGGTGTCGCCCCAGGATACTGCGGTTGTCCGGCGGGGCTGCCGCCGGCAGGGGCGGTAAGCTCGACGTGTCGACAGGATTGATCGGGAGCGCGAGATGCTGCTGGAGGTTCGAGGCAAGAAGCTGTCGGTCGAGAAGCAGGGCAGCGGCGAGCCGGTCGTCTTCGTTCACGGGCTCGGCAGCACGCTCAACGTCTGGGAGCCGCAGGTCCGCGCCCTGGTGGAACGCTTCACCCTCGTGCGCTTCGACCTCGAAGGCGCGGGCCGCTCGCCGCACGCCGGCGCGCTGTCGATCGACGGCTGGGTGCAGGACCTGAAGGCGATGCTGGATGCGCTGCAGATCGCCAGGGCCAGCTTCGTCGGCCACTCGCTCGGCACGCTGATCCTGCAGCACTTCGCCGTCGCCCACTCGCAGCGGGTCGACAGGCTGGTCTTCATCGGCGTCAACCGGGCCCCGCCCGAAGCCCGGCGGCAGGCCATCCGCGACCGCGTCGCCAAGGTCCGCAGCGAGGGCATCGACGCCATCGTCGAGGCGGTGGTCAAGGGCGGACTGTCGCTGCACACGCTGGCCGAGAAGCCCGAAGTCGTCGCCTTCGTCCGCGAGCTGCTGACGCGCCAGTCCGACGAAGGCTACGCGCGCTGCTGCGAGGCGATGGCCGCTTCGGTCGCTGCCGATGCCGGCGCCATCGCCGCACCGGTGCTGCTGCTGGCCGGCCGCGACGATGCCGTCAGCCCGGTCGCCAACAGCGAAGGCCTGGCCGCCGACCTGAAGAACGCGGAGCTGCGCATCCTCGAGCAGTGCGGGCACTGGCATCCGATCGAGCAGCCGGCCGCCGTGAGCCAGGCCTTGCGCGAGTTCCTTTCGGGCCCCAGGCCCTGACCCTTCCGGAGTGCCCGCATGGCCAAGATCCGCCACATCGCCCTGTCCGTCCAGGACCCCGAGGCGACCGCGTCGTTCTACGAGAAATCGTTCGGGTTGAAGCGGGTCGGCACCACGACCTCGGTGCTTGCCGACGGCGTCTACCTGTCCGACGGCTACATGAACATCGCCCTGCTCAAGTACAAGAGCGACGAGATGGCGGGCGTCGCCGGCGGCCACGAGTTCGTCGGCACGCACCACTTCGGCTTCCAGGTCGAGGACGCCGACCACTCGCGCAGGCAGATCGAAACCAACGGCGGCAGCTTCTTCATGGACCTGCCGCACCTGAAGGACACGCTCTACTACGAGGAGAAGTTCCGCGACCCCGAGGGCGTGATCTTCGACATCTCGGAAAAGGGCTGGGTCACCGACACCAAGTAGCCGTCCCGGCCGACCGCCGGCCTGCCGACGTAGTTTGCGCCGCAGGTGATCCACGCACCGCGCCGGCGCGTAGGACGTCCGGGAGCCGAACCGGCTCCGGCGCAGGACGCGATCGAATGGCGAACGGCACCGCCGCAGCGGTACATTGGGTCGAGCAGGGGCTGGTGCCGGACCGCGTCGTCCGGCTCGGCATCCGCCGCCTGCTGAAGGCGCGCATCGCCGAGCTGCAGGAGGGCGACGCCGCTGCCGCCGCGGCCCTGACCGAGGCCTTCGTCGAGCACATGCGGGCGGCGCCGATCGCCCTGCTGCCCGAGCTCGCCAACGAGCAGCACTACGAAGTCCCGGCCGCCTTCTTCGCCGCCGTGCTCGGCCCGCACCGCAAGTACAGCAGCGCCTTCTGGGCCGACGCCGAGGGCGGGCTGGCCGAGGCCGAGGCCGCCGCGTTGCAGGCCACGTGCGAGCGGGCCGGCCTCGCCGACGGGCAGCGGATCCTCGAGCTCGGCTGCGGCTGGGGTTCGCTGACGCTGTGGATGGCCGAGCGCTTTCCGCAGAGCCGCATCACGGCGCTGTCGAACTCGAGCTCGCAGCGCGCGCACATCGAGGCCGAGGCGGCACGGCGCTCGCTCGGCAACGTCGAGGTCCTGACCCGCGACATGAACGCCTTCGACAGCGACGACCGCTACGACCGCATCGTCTCGGTCGAGATGTTCGAGCACCTGCGCAACTGGCCGCTCGCGTTCGCCCGCGTCGCGCGCTGGCTCGCCCCGCGCGGCCGCTTCTTCATGCACGTTTTCGCGCACCGCGGCGCGCCGTATGCGTTCGTCGAGCGCGACCCGAGCGACTGGATGAGCCGGCACTTCTTCGCCGGCGGGATGATGCCCGCCGACGACCTGGCCCTGCGCTTCCAGGACGACCTACGCCTGGTGAGCCGCTGGCGCTGGGACGGCACGCACTACCAGCGCACGGCCGAGGCCTGGCTGCGCAACATGGACGCGCAGCGCGCCGAGCTGATGCCGATCCTGGCCGGCTGCTACGGCCGCGATGCGGCGCTCTGGTGGATGCGCTGGCGGCTCTTCTTCCTCTCCGTCGCCGAGCTGTTCGGCCACGACAACGGGCAGCGCTGGTGGGTCGGCCACTACCTGTTCGAGAGGCGCGCGTGACCGGCTGGCCGGGCGTTGCACTGGCCGGACTCGCCGCGACCGCCACGCTGGCGTTCGCGACCTGGCTCGCCAGCATGGCGCGCCACGACGTCAGCCTGGTCGACCGGATGTGGCCGGTGTTCATCGCCGGGGCGGGCATCGTCTACGCCAGCCTTCTGCCGGCGAGCAGCCTGCGCGCTGCCTGCTTGGTCGGGCTCGTCGTCGTCTGGACGATCCGGCTCGGCCTCTACATCACGGCGCGCAACTGGGGCCACGGCGAGGACCGGCGCTACCAGGCGATCCGCGCCCGCAACGAGCCGGGTTTCGCGCTGAAGAGCCTCTACCTGGTGTTCGGCCTGCAGGCACTGCTGGCCTGGATCGTGTCGGCGCCGCTGCTCGCCGGCATGGCCGGCGCGTCGCCGCTCGGCATCCTCGACATCGTCGGGTTCGCCCTCGCTGCGGCCGGTATCGTCTTCGAGGCCGTCGCCGACCGGCAGATGGCCCGCTTCAAGGCCGACCCCGCCAACCGCGGCCGGGTCATGGACCGAGGCCTGTGGCGCACGACGCGTCATCCGAACTACTTCGGCGAGGCCTGCGTCTGGTGGGGGCTGTGGCTGCTGGCGCTGGCCGCCGACCCCGCCGGCGCCGCGTGGACGGTCGTCTCGCCGCTCCTGATGACGGTGCTGCTGCTCCGGGTCTCGGGCGTCAGCCTGCTCGAGAAGGACATCGCCGAGCGGCGCCCGGCCTACCGCGACTACATCGCGCGCACGCCGGCATTCGTGCCGTTCTGGCCGCGCGCGGCGCGCCGTCCCCTGCATGGAGAACTGCCGTGAAGAAGACTTCCTGGATCCTGGCCGCGGGCCTGCTCCTGCTCGGCGCCTGCGCCTCGGCGCCGCCGCGGCCGCCCCTCGCCCTCGCCCCGGCCGTGGACCTCGGCCGCTTCATGGGCGACTGGTACGTGATCGCCGCCATCCCGACCGTCTTCGAGCGCGGCGCCCACGCACCAATGGAGAACTACGCGCTGGAGCCGGACGGCAGCATCGCGACGACGTTCTCCTTCAATTCCGGTGCCTTCGACGGCCCGCGTCGCGTGCTCCGGTCGCGCGGCTTCGTCGTCCCCGGCAGCGGCAACGCGGTGTGGGGCCAGCAGTACGTCTGGCCGTTCCGGGCCGACTACCGCATCGCCTGGCTGTCGGCCGACCAGGCCCAGGTGGTGATCGGGCGCGAAAAGCGCGACTACGTCTGGATCATGGCCCGGACGCCGACCCTCGCCGACAGCGACTACGCTCGCCTGCAGGCCATCGTCGCGGCACAAGGCTACGACGTCGCGCGGCTGGTCCGCTTGCCGCAGCGCGGCGGAACGACTGCGGGCTCGCCATGAGCATCACGCAGATCCTGATCGCCTACCCGGCGACGGCCCTGGTCTTCCTGGCCCTCGACGCGGCCTGGCTCTGGGCCATGGCCGACCGCCTGTACCGGCCGGCCCTCGGCCGCATCATGCTGGAGCGCTTCGACCTCGTCCCGGCGGCGATCTTCTACGCGCTGTACGTCGCCGGCATGCTCGTCTTCGCCGTCGCGCCCGGGCTCGATGCGCGGCGCTGGACGGTCGCGCTCGGCTATGGCGCCCTGCTCGGGCTGGTCGCCTACGCGACCTACGACCTGACGAACCAGGCCACCCTGCGCGACTGGCCCTGGAGGGTGACGATCGCCGACCTGTGCTGGGGCACCTTCGTCACCGCCGTGGCGTCGGCGGCCGGCTGCCGTATCACGGCCTGGCTGAGCGAAAGCTCCTCGACCGCCTGAGTGCCGCGGTCCTCGTGGCCGAACGAGCCGTCGGCTGAGGCCGCGCTGCCGTCGGCCTCACATCCCGACCAGCGACCCGAGCACCTGGGCGACGCGGCCCTG
>NZ_JANODC010000014.1:0-3297 GCF_031412495.1 Rhizobacter sp.
GCGCGGATGAACAACCTCTCGTTCTGGCTGCTCATCCCGGCGGCGATCATGATCGTCGGCTCGTTCTTCATGCCCGGCGGGGCACCGGCCGCGGGCTGGACGCTCTACGCGCCGCTGACGCTGCAGATGGGCCCCTCGATGGACGCGGGCATCTTCGCCCTGCACATCCTCGGCGCGAGCTCGATCATGGGCTCGATCAACATCATCGTCACGATCCTCAACATGCGCGCGCCCGGCATGACGCTGATGAAGATGCCGCTCTTCTGCTGGACGTGGCTCATCACCGCCTACCTGCTGATCGCCGTCATGCCGGTGCTCGCCGGCGCGATCACGATGACGCTCACCGACCGCCACTTCGGCACGTCGTTCTTCAACCCGGCGGGTGGCGGCGATCCGGTGATGTACCAGCACATCTTCTGGTTCTTCGGCCACCCCGAGGTCTACATCATGATCCTGCCGGCGTTCGGGATCATCAGCCAGGTGATCCCGGCGTTCTCGAGGAAGCGCCTGTTCGGCTACACCTCGATGGTGTACGCCACCGCGTCGATCGCGATCCTGTCGTTCATCGTCTGGGCGCACCACATGTTCGCCACCGGGATGCCGGTGACCGGGCAGCTCTTCTTCATGTACGCGACGATGCTGATCGCGGTGCCCACCGGCGTGAAGGTCTTCAACTGGATCGCCACCATGTGGCGCGGCTCCATGACCTTCGAGACGCCGATGCTGTGGGCGGTGGGCTTCATCATCGTCTTCACGATCGGCGGCTTCAGCGGCCTGATCCTGGCCGTGGCCCCGGTCGACATCCCGGTCCACGATACGTACTACGTGGTGGCGCACTTCCACTACGTGCTCGTCGCCGGGTCGCTCTTCGCGATGTTCGCCGGGGTCTACTACTGGGCCCCGAAGTGGACCGGCGTCATGTACAACGAAGCGCGCGGCAAGTTCCATTTCTGGAGCTCGCTCGTCTTCTTCAACGTCGCTTTCTTCCCGATGCACTTCCTCGGCCTGGCCGGCATGCCGCGTCGCTACGCCGACTACCCGCTGCAGTTCACCGACTTCAACATGCTGGCCACGGTCGCCGCCTTCGGCTTCGGCCTGTCGCAGGTGTACTTCTTCTTCTTCGTCGTCCTGCCGATGATGCGCGGCAAGGGCGAGCCGGCGCCGCAGCAGCCCTGGGAAGGCGCCGAAGGGCTCGAGTGGGAAGTGCCTTCGCCGGCGCCGTTCCACACTTTCGAGACGCCGCCGAGGCTGAACAACGCCGGCACGAAGATCCTGGGCGCGCACGTGCCCGGTCATGACCAGCCCGCCGCGGGCGCGCATGCCTGAGCCGCTGACGATGGCCCCGGAGCCGCAGCGGAGATCGAACCGACGCCTAGCGCTGGTGCTTGCCTCGGTCGCGCTGGTCTTCTTCGTCGGCTTCATCGTCAACCGCGTCCTGCTCGCTTCCTGAACCGGCCACCGTCCATGGCGCTTTCCTCCCTGGCCCGCGCGCGTGCGCTCGTCCTCGACAACCGGCGGATGGTGGCCAAGCTCGTGGTCGTGACGGCGCTCATGTTCGCGTTCGGCTATGCCCTGGTGCCGATCTACCGGACGATCTGCGAGGCGCTCGGCATCAACGTGCTCTCGCGCTCCGAGCTGCAGTTCGTTGAGAACGGCGGCGCCCCGGCGAAGAACACGCAGGTGGATCGCAGCCGCACGGTGACGGTCGAGTTCGATGCGAACGCGCGCGGCCCGTGGGACTTCAAGCCGGCGCAGGCCTCGATCGATGTCCACCCGGGCGAGATCGCGACCGTCATGTACCGGTTTCGCAACCGGCAGAACCGGACCATGGCGGCGCAGGCGTTTCCGAGCTACACACCGACGCCGGCGATGGCGCACTTCAAGAAGATCGAGTGCTTCTGCTTCACCGAGCACGTGCTGAAGCCGGGCGAGTCGAAGGAGTGGCCGGTGGTCTTCGTGATCGATCCGAAGCTGCCCAGGGATGTGCGGACCATCACCCTGTCGTACACGTTCTTCGAAGTCGGCGGCAAGATTCCCGCCGAGCCCGCGACCTCGGTCCGCGCGATGCCGCTTCCCGGCGACGCCAAGCCGCTATGAACGCCGGTTCCGACAGCGGCCTTCGCGGCGCGGCCCGGCGCAAGGGATCGTTCGTGCGCACCTTTGGCGCCGTCGCCTGGTCGTTCTTCGGCGTGCGCAAGTCGAGCGACCTCGACCGCGACGTGAGCGAGCTCAACCCGGTCCACGTCGTCATCGCCGCGATCGTCGCCGCTGCCCTCTTCATCGCAGCCCTGGTGGCCCTCGTCGGCTGGGTGATCCGCAGCGGCATCGCGGCCTGAAATCAATGCATCTGGAAATCGCGGGAGCAATCACATGTCGGCAGTGACGCACGCGGGCACGCAGCCCTACTACTTCGTTCCGGCGCCGTCGCGGCACCCGGCGATGGCCGCTTTCGGCCTGCTGCTCGTGATCTACGGCGGCACCCACTGGGTCAACGGAGACGGCTGGGGCGCGTGGGTGGTGCTGGCCGGCTTCGCCTTCTGGGTCTTCGTGCTGCAGAGCTGGTTCCGCGACGCTGTCGGCGAGAGCGAAGGCGGCCTCTACGGCTCGCGCATCGACGTCTCCTACCGCTGGAGCATGAGCTGGTTCATCTTTTCCGAGGTGATGTTCTTCGGCGCCTTCTTCGGCGCGCTCTACTGGGCCCGCGTCCTTTCCGTGCCGGCGCTCGGCGACATCGACAACGCCATCCTGTGGCCCGATTTCAAGGCGGTGTGGCCGAGCTCGGCGCCGGGCTACACGGCGTCGCCGGCCGGCATCGTCGAGCCCTTCTCGACGATCGGGCCGTGGCCGATCCCGACCATCAACACGGCGATCCTGCTCACCTCGGGCGTGACGGTGACGATCGCGCACCACGCGCTGATCGCCAACAACCGGACCCGCACGATCCTGTTCATGTGGATCACGGTGCTGCTCGGCGTCCTCTTCCTGGGCCTGCAGGCGTACGAATACATGCACGCCTACCAGGACCTGAATCTGAAGCTCAATTCCGGGATCTACGGTTCGACGTTCTTCATGCTGACCGGCTTTCACGGCTTCCACGTGTTCGTCGGCATGCTGATGCTGCTCTTCATCACGATCCGCATCATGCGCGGACACTTCACCCCGGAGCGCCACTTCGGCTTCGAGGGCGCGGCGTGGTACTGGCACTTCGTCGACGTCGTCTGGCTCGGCCTGTACGTCGTGGTTTACTGGCTGTAGCCGACGCGATCTTGCTCGCGCGGACGTCGTCCGCGCGACCTT
>NZ_JANODC010000015.1:0-6497 GCF_031412495.1 Rhizobacter sp.
CAAGGAGCAGGAGGTCTACATGGGCGAGGTGCCCCTGATGACCGACTACGGCTCCTTCATCGTCAACGGCACCGAGCGTGTCATCGTCAGCCAGCTGCACCGTTCGCCCGGCGTGTTCTTTGAGCACGACAAGGGCAAGACGCATTCGTCAGGCAAGCTGCTGTTTTCGGCGCGGATCATTCCTTACCGTGGCTCGTGGCTCGACTTCGAGTTCGACCCCAAGGACATCCTGTTCTTCCGCGTTGACCGCCGTCGCAAGATGCCCGTCACGATCCTGCTCAAGGCCATCGGCCTGAACCCAGAGCAGATCCTGGCGCACTTCTTCGTCTTCGACAATTTCCGCCTGATGGACGCAGGCGCGCAGATGGAGTTCGTGGCCGATCGCCTGCGCGGCGAGATCGCCCGCTTCGACATCACCGACAAGGACGGCAACGTCGTCGTCGAAAAGGACAAGCGCATCACCGCGCGCCACACGCGCACGCTCGAGCAGACCGAGACGAAGTTCATCAGCGTGCCCGAGGACTACCTGCTCGGCCGCATGCTGGCGCGCAACGTGGTCGATGCCGATACCGGCGAGATCCTGGCCAAGGCGAACGACGAGCTGACCGAGCTGCTGCTGAAGAAGCTGCGCCTGGCCGGCGTCAAGGAAATCCCCGCGCTCTATACCAACGAGCTCGACGAAGGCGCCTATATCTCGCAGACGCTCGCCGCCGACGAGACCGCCGACCAGCTCGCCGCGCGCGTTGCCATCTACCGCATGATGCGGCCCGGCGAGCCGCCGACCGAGGACGCGGTCGAGGCCCTGTTCCACCGCCTGTTCTATTCCGCCGATACCTACGACCTGTCGCGCGTCGGCCGCATGAAGTTCAACGCCCGGGTCGGGCGCGACGTGCCCGAAGGCGCGATGACCTTGAGCAACGAGGACATCCTCGACGTTGTCAAGATCCTGGTCGAGCTGCGCAACGGTCGCGGCGAAGTCGACGATATCGACCACCTCGGCAACCGGCGCGTTCGCTGCGTCGGCGAGCTGGCCGAGAACCAGTACCGCTCGGGCCTGGCGCGGATCGAGAAGGCCGTCAAGGAACGTCTGGGCCAGGCCGAGACCGAGGCCTTGATGCCGCACGACCTGATCAACTCGAAGCCGATCTCGGCCGCGCTGAAAGAGTTCTTTGGTGCCTCGCAGTTGAGTCAGTTCATGGACCAAACCAATCCGCTGTCCGAGATCACGCACAAGCGGCGCGTCTCGGCGCTGGGACCGGGCGGTCTGACGCGCGAACGCGCCGGCTTCGAGGTGCGCGACGTGCACCCGACGCACTACGGCCGCGTGTGCCCGATCGAAACGCCGGAAGGCCCGAACATCGGCCTCATCAACTCGCTGGCGCTGTACGCGCAGCTCAACGAGTACGGCTTCCTGGAAACGCCGTACCGGCGCGTCGCCGACGGCAAGGTGACGATGCAGATCGACTACCTGTCGGCGATCGAAGAAGGCAAGTACGTCATCGCGCAGGCGAGTGCCACGCTCGACAAGGACGGCAAGCTGATCGACGAACTCGTCAGTGCGCGCGACAACGGCGAGTCGGTGCTGACCTCGGCCGAGCGCATCCAGTACATGGACGTGGCGCCGACGCAGATCGTCTCGGTCGCGGCCTCTCTCGTCCCCTTCCTCGAGCACGACGATGCGAACCGCGCGCTGATGGGCGCCAACATGCAGCGCCAGGCCGTACCGACGCTGCGCCCCGAGAAGGCGCTGGTCGGAACCGGCGTCGAGCGCGTCGCCGCGAAAGACTCGGGCACCGTCGTCGCGGCCAAACGCGGCGGCGTCGTCGACTATGTGGATACCAACCGCATCGTGATCCGCGTCAACGACAAAGAGACCGTGGCGGGCGAGGTCGGCGTCGATATTTACAACCTCATCAAGTACCAGCGCAGCAACCAGAACACCAACATCCACCAGCGCCCGATCGTCAAGCGCGGCGACAAGGTCTCTGCCGAGGACATCATTGCCGACGGCGCATCGACCGATATCGGCGAGCTGGCCCTGGGCCAGAACATGCTAGTCGCGTTCATGCCCTGGAACGGCTACAACTTCGAGGACTCGATCCTCATCAGCGAGCGCGTCATCGCTGAAGACCGCTACACCTCGATCCACATCGAGGAGCTGGTGGTGATGGCGCGCGATACCAAACTGGGCGCCGAGGAGATCACCCGCGACATCCCGAACCTGTCGGAGCAACAGCTGGCGCGCCTGGACGAGTCGGGCATCGTCTACGTCGGCGCCGAAGTGAACCCGGGCGATACGCTGGTCGGCAAGGTCACGCCCAAAGGCGAGACCACGCTGACGCCGGAAGAAAAGCTGCTGCGCGCGATCTTCGGCGAGAAGGCGAGCGACGTGAAGGACACGTCGCTGCGCGTCGACCAGGGCACCAACGGTACCGTCATCGACGTGCAGGTCTTCACCCGTGAAGGCATCGTGCGCGACAAGCGCGCCCAGCAGATCATCGACGACGAGTTGAAGCGCTACCGCCTGGATTTGAACGACCAGCTGCGCATCGTCGAGGCCGACGCCTTCGACCGGATCGAGAAGATGCTGGTCGGCCAGGCCGCCAACGGCGGGCCGCAGAAGATCGCCAAGGGAACCGTCATCGACAAGGCCTACATGGCCAGCGTCGAACGCTTCCACTGGTTCGATATCCGCCCGGCCGACGAGAACGTCGCGGGCCAGCTCGAAAGCGCCAAGAACTCGCTCGAGCAGACCCGTCACGGCTTCGACCTCGCGTTCGAGGAGAAGCGCAAGAAGCTGACGCAGGGCGATGAGCTGCCCGCCGGCGTGCTGAAGATGGTCAAGGTCTATCTGGCCGTCAAGCGCCGCCTGCAGCCGGGCGACAAGATGGCCGGGCGGCATGGCAACAAGGGCGTGGTTTCGAAGATCGCCCCGGTCGAGGACATGCCCTACATGGCCGACGGCACGCCGTGCGACATCGTGCTCAATCCGTTGGGCGTGCCCTCGCGCATGAACGTCGGCCAGGTGCTCGAAGTGCACCTGGGCTGGGCCGGCAAGGGCATCGGGCACCGTATCGCTGCCATGCTGCACGAGCAGGTGAAGGTCGCCGAGCTGCGCAAGTTCCTCGACGAGCTCTACAACAAGTCGGGCGGCAAGACCGAGCGCCTGGACCACCTGTCGGACACCGAGATTTTGGAGATGGCGGGCAACCTGCAAAACGGCGTGCCGTTCGCCACACCGGTCTTCGACGGTGCTGCGGAAGAAGAGATCCGCGGCATGTTGAAGCTGGCCTACCCGGACGATATCGCCAAGCTCAAGGGCCTGACCGCTGCTCGCACCCAGGCGACGCTGCACGACGGCCGCACCGGCGACGCCTTCGAGCGCCCGGTGACGATCGGCTACATGCATGTGCTCAAGCTGCACCACCTGGTCGACGACAAGATGCACGCGCGCTCGACCGGCCCGTACAGCCTGGTGACGCAGCAGCCGCTCGGCGGCAAGGCGCAGTTCGGCGGCCAGCGCTTCGGCGAGATGGAGGTCTGGGCGCTCGAAGCCTACGGCGCCTCGTACATCCTGCAGGAGATGCTGACCGTCAAGTCGGACGACGTGAACGGCCGCACCAAGGTGTACGAGTCGATCGTCAAGGGCGAACACGCCATCGAAGCCGGCATGCCGGAATCGTTCAACGTGCTGGTCAAGGAAATTCGTTCCTTGGGCATCGACATCGAGCTCGAGAAAAACTGATGACCACCTCCGTAGCGGCTTCGCCGCAGCCCACTGGGCCACGAACGGGGCCCCTTTGTGGCCCCGAAGGGACGCCACCAGCGGCCCGGCAAAGCCGGCTTTGCGGTGTCAGCTCGATGACGACAGCATCTTTCGTTTTGAAGATTAGGAGAGCCTCATGAAGGGTTTACTCGATCTGTTCCGCCAGTTCACGCCCGATGAGCATTTCGATGCCATCAAGATCGGTCTGGCTTCGCCCGAGAAAATTCGGTCCTGGTCGTTCGGCGAAGTGAAGAAGCCGGAGACCATCAACTACCGCACCTTCAAGCCGGAACGCGACGGCCTCTTCTGCGCCAAGATCTTCGGGCCGATCAAGGACTACGAGTGCTTGTGCGGCAAGTACAAGCGCCTGAAGCACCGCGGCGTCATTTGCGAAAAGTGCGGCGTCGAGGTCACGCAGACCAAGGTGCGGCGCGACCGCATGGGCCACATCGACCTGGCCGCGCCGTGCGCTCACATCTGGTTTCTGAAGAGTCTGCCGAGCCGCCTGGGCCTGGTGCTCGACATGACGCTGCGCGATATCGAGCGAGTGCTGTACTTCGAGGCGTATGTCGTCGTCGACCCCGGCATGACCCCGCTGAAGAAGTTCAGCATCATGAGCGAGGACGATTTCGAGGCCAAGCGCACCGAGTTCGGCGACGAGTTCGTAGCACTCATGGGCGCCGAGGGCGTGCACAAGCTGCTGTCGGAGATCGACCTCGACGTCGAGATCGAGCGCTTGCGCGGCGACATGACCGGCTCCGAGCTCAAGATCAAGAAGAATTCCAAGCGCCTGAAGGTGATGGAAGCCTTCAAGAAGTCGGGCATCAAGCCGCAGTGGATGGTGATGGAGGTGCTGCCGGTGCTGCCGCCGGACCTGCGCCCGCTGGTGCCGCTCGACGGCGGCCGCTTCGCCACATCCGACCTGAACGACCTGTACCGGCGCGTCATCAACCGCAACAACCGCCTCGCGCGGCTGCTCGAGTTGAAGGCACCCGAGATCATCGTGCGCAACGAAAAGCGCATGTTGCAGGAGGCGGTCGATTCGCTGCTCGACAACGGCCGCCGCGGCAAGGCGATGACCGGTGCGAACAAGCGCGCCCTCAAGTCGCTGGCCGACATGATCAAGGGCAAGAGCGGACGTTTCCGCCAGAACCTCTTGGGCAAGCGGGTCGACTATTCGGGCCGTTCGGTCATCGTCGTCGGCCCGACGCTCAAGCTGCACCAGTGCGGCCTGCCCAAGCTGATGGCGCTCGAACTGTTCAAGCCCTTCATCTTCTCGCGCCTGGAGGCGATGGGCATCGCCACGACCATCAAGGCGGCGAAGAAGGAAGTCGAATCGGGAACGCCGGTGGTCTGGGACATCCTCGAGGAAGTCATCAAGGAGCACCCGGTCCTGCTGAACCGCGCGCCGACGCTGCACCGCCTGGGCATCCAGGCGTTCGAGCCGGTGCTGATCGAAGGCAAGGCGATCCAGCTTCACCCGCTGGTCTGCGCCGCCTTCAACGCCGACTTCGACGGCGACCAGATGGCGGTGCACATCCCGCTGTCGATCGAAGCGCAGATGGAAGCCCGCACGCTGATGCTGGCGTCCAACAACGTGCTGTTCCCGGCCAACGGCGAGCCGTCGATCGTGCCGTCGCAAGACGTCGTGCTCGGCCTGTACTACGCCACGCGCGACCGCATCAACGCCAAGGGCGAGGGCATCATGTTCGCCAACGTGGCCGAGGTGCAGCGCGCGCTCGACAACGACGTGGTCGAGATCACCACCAAGTGCAGCGTTCGCATCACCGAGCACACGCTCGACAAGGAAAGCGGTGAATACACCGTTGACGCGCAGCTCGTCGATACGACGGTCGGCCGCGCGCTGCTGTCCGAAATCCTGCCGAAGGGCCTGCCGTTCTCCAACATCAACAAGGCGCTGAAGAAGAAGGAAATCTCGCGCCTGATCAACGTGTCGTTTCGCAAGTGCGGCTTGAAGGAGACCGTGGTCTTTGCCGACAAGCTGTTGCAGGCGGGTTTCCGCCTGGCCACGCGCGCCGGCATCTCGATCTGCATCGACGACATGCTGGTGCCCAAGGAGAAGCCGGGCCTGATCGAGCGCGCCGAAAAGGAAGTCAAGGAAATCGAGCAGCAGTACGTCTCGGGCCTGGTCACTTCCGGCGAGCGCTACAACAAGGTGGTCGATATCTGGGGCAAGACCGGCGACGAAGTCGGCAAGGTCATGATGAGCCAGCTCTCCAAGCAGAAGGTGACCGACCGGCATGGCAAGCAGGTCGACCAGGAGTCGTTCAACTCGATCTACATGATGGCCGACTCGGGTGCGCGCGGTTCCGCCGCGCAGATCCGCCAGCTCGCCGGCATGCGCGGCCTGATGGCCAAGCCCGACGGCTCGATCATCGAGACCCCGATCACGGCCAACTTCCGCGAAGGCCTGAACGTCCTTCAGTACTTCATCTCGACCCACGGCGCGCGCAAGGGCCTGGCCGATACGGCGCTGAAGACCGCCAACTCGGGCTACCTGACGCGCCGCCTGGTCGACGTGACGCAGGACCTGGTCGTGATCGAGGAAGACTGCGCGACCATGAACGGCATGAACATGCGCGCGCTGGTCGAAGGCGGCGAGGTGATCGAATCGCTGCGCGACCGGATTCTCGGCCGGGTTACCGCGATCGAGGTCAACCATCCGGAGACGCAGCAAATACTGGTCGGCGCCGGCGAAATGCTCGACGAG
>NZ_JANODC010000016.1:0-4104 GCF_031412495.1 Rhizobacter sp.
ACAGGTCGCCGGCAATCTCGAGCGAGCGCTTGACGATGTCATTCGGCGCCATGTCCGTGTGCGCCAGCAGCGCGCGCGCCGCGGCGCTGGCGAAGGAGCCGCCCGAGCCGATCGCCACGATGCCGTATTCCGGCTCGAGCACGTCGCCGTTGCCGGTGATGATCAGCGACGACTCATGGTCGGCGACCGCGAGCATCGCCTCGAGCCGGCGCAGGACGCGGTCGGTGCGCCAGTCCTTGGTCAGCTCGATGGCCGAGCGGACGAGGTTGCCCTGGTGCTTGTCGAGCTTGGCCTCGAAGCGCTCGAAGAGTGTGAAGGCGTCGGCGGTGGCGCCGGCGAAGCCGGCGAGAACGCGATCGTGGTGCAGCCGGCGCACCTTGCGCGCGGTCGCCTTGACGACGATGTTTCCGAGCGTGACCTGACCATCGCCGCCGAGGGCGACGGTCCGTCCGCGGCGGACGCTGACGATCGTCGTCCCGTGGTAGTTTTCCATCGCCGCAGATTGTGCCGCGACCTGCCGAACGCAAGCCTGGCCGACGCGCGAAGCCCTAGACCGTTCGCACCTTCACCGTGGCGTGTTCGTTGATGCCCATGGCACCGAAGAAGAGCGCGACCATCCGGTGCGCCTCGACGAAGCGCACGGTGCGGTTCTCGGTGCGGCGCGCCAGGACCCAGTTGAGCAGGTCGCCGGCGGCGATGAAGTCGACCCGGATCAGCCGGGCGCACGAGACGTTGACGATCTTCGAGGAGGCCAGCTGGACGTCCATCTTGCGAAGCGTCGGACCGATGTCGCCGACGAGCTGCCCGGAGAGCTCGACCGTGCCGACCTCGACCAGCGCTGCATCTTCGGTGATCTGCGACTCCTGGAAGCTGGTCGACACATCGCTGATCATCGACAGCGGGGGCTGCGTCGTCGCCGTGTTCGAGCCGGTGATGCGGACCACGCAACGCGCCGGCTCCCACGATGGCGGCGACACTTCATAGGTGACGCAGTAGTCGATCGCCGCCTCGTCGAACTGGTCGGCCCGGTTGGCCATCCGCAGGGCGTCGAGGCGAAGCTGCCAGAACGCCGGGTCGGCGTCGCGAACGCCGTTCGGCGCCGCTTCCTGGATGACGGTGAAGAGCCGCTCGCCGGAGAGCCAGCGCATGTCGAGGTCCTGCGGGATCCAGGTGCGGAAGAGCTCGGACAGGCGGCCGCTCGCCTCCACGTCGAGGGTCTGCAGGGCGCTCCAGTCGAACACCCACGGCAGCGGCATCTGCAGCGAGAGCGATGCGAGCTTGGCGACCTCGTCGGCGTCGAGGTAGCTCGGGCAGGCCCAGCCGACCTGGGCGTCGATGCCGGCGCTGCTGGGCCGATCGTCGCTGACCGCGTCGGCGACCAGCTTGGGCATCGAGAACCACTGCGGAGCCGACCAGCCGAACTGCTGGGCGTAGTCGAGGGCCAGGCTCTCGAACTTCTGCTGCTGACCGATGGCCCGGTACAGGTCGAAGACGACCAGCCAGGTCTCGGCATGCTGGGCCCGCGACCCGCCGGGCCGGGTCAGGGCGACGAGGGACTCCTCGCACTGCTCGAAGTCGGCGTTGGCGAAGGCGATCACCGCCTCGTCGAGATCGGGGTCGTGCGCGACCTCGGTGTTGGACGCTGCGAAAGCCTTGCCGAAGGCCTCGGCACCGGGCATCTCGAGGTGGATCGGCGCCAGCGAAGCGGGCCGGGAGGGAGCCGCTGGGCCGGCCTTGACCGCGGGCGCTGCGGGGGCCTCGATCGGAGCCGGAACGACGAATTCGATGGTGCCGCCGCCGCGCCCGTTGACTGCGGGCGCGGCCGCCGCTGCCGGTGCGGGCAGCGGCCGGCCGCTGCCGTCCATCAGGGCCGGCTGCGTGGGTGCGTTGTAGAACTCGGGGGTGCGGCGCTGGGTGGTGGCGTAGTTCTCGCCCACCATCTGCTGCTCGATCTCGTCGATCTTGGCCTTGACGCCGGCGTCCTGGCGGACCGGCTGGTCGGAGATGCGGGGCTGGGAGTCGTCGATGCGCGAGGAACCGCCGAGGGCGGCGAGCTGCTCGCCGGTCAGGCCTTCGCGGCGGACCTTGCGCAGCATGTCGAACTCGCGCTTGCGGACGAAGTCGTTGCGCCTCTTGCGCTCGATCATCGCCTTGAGCTCGCCCTTGGCGTAGTCGCTCTCGCGCGTGTCCTCGATCGGTGCGTCGAGCTCGGCCCATTCCGTGGACGGGTTGGCCACGAACTTGACCACTTTCCTGAAGAAGCTCGTCGTGTCTTTCTGTTCCGCCATCAGATGGTCCCTGAGCGGAGCGGCCCGGCCCCCACAACGGGGCGCGGGTCCGGGTGAGGGCACGCCACCCTCACGCTGCGCGACTCAATCGCCGAACATCTTCTGCTTCAGCTCGCGTCGTTGCTGCGCTTCGAGCGAGAGTGTAGCGGTGGGGCGGGCGATCAAACGGCCGAGCCCGATGGGTTCGCCGGTTTCGTCACAGAAACCGTACTCGCCCGACTCGATCCTGCCGAGCGACTGCGAAATCTTCTTCAGAAGCTTGCGTTCGCGGTCTCGCGTGCGCAACTCGAGGGCGTGCTCTTCCTCGATCGTGGCCCGGTCGGCGGGGTCGGGAACGATGGACGTGTCCTCGCGCAGGTGCTCGGTCGTCTCGCCCGCGTTGCTGAGCAGGTCGTCCTTGAGCGCCTGCAGCTTGGAGCGGAAGAACTCGAGCTGCTTCTCGTTCATGTACTCCGACTCCGGCATGGCCATGACCTCTTCGTCGGTCAGGTCCTTGCCGGCCTTGCTCTTCCAGGCGTTGGCCAGCTTGGGGTCGGCCTTGTGCGCCTGGCGTGGCGTGTCGCTGTCCAATTTCGTCATCTGTCGCGTCGGCGGCCGAGGCGGTGCGAACCGGTCGGCGAATCGTGAGGTCGGCGCCGGCAAGGGAGCTTGCACCGGCGCCACGAAATACTTCGGTGTGCCGCGACCCGGCTTGCGGGGCACGACGCCGGGCGGCATGGCAACCGGCGCGCCCAAGACCTGCACGCCGGCCGCTGCCGGGGATCGGGCTGCTGCAGGTGCCGGTGCCAGTGCAGGCTTGGGCGACGGGCGCGGCGCTGTGGACGCATGCGGCGCCGCCTTGCCAGCGGGCTTCGGAGCAGGCTTGGCCGCGGTCTTCTTTTCCGCTTCGGGCTTGCTCTTGCTCGCCGGTGCGGCCTTCTGCGCGACGGCCTTCTTGGCCGCGACGCCCCGGGCTGCTGCCGCCGGCAGCGGCGCGGGCTTCTTCTTGGCGGCGGTGGCACTCTTTGCGGGCGCCTTGGCCTTGACCGGCGCTGTCTTTCCGGCAGGAGCTTTCGTGCTTTTCTTCTTGAGAGCTGATGTGGTCACGGGTTCTCCTCGAAACGGTGATGCCATCCTCGTGTGCGAGGTGCGCTGGGGAAGGCGTTCCCGTTTTGGCCGCCGCGGATTGTAGTCACCCCGACGCGTGCCGCCGGGGCAGTTTTCACGCGGCAGGCCGCCTCAGACCAGGCATTGCTCCAGCCCCTGCTGGAGGATGTCCTTCGGCAGGTCGATGCCGATGAAGACGAGCTTGCTCTGCTTCTTCTCGCCCGGCACCCACTTCGGGCCGAGGTCGCTGCCCATCAGCTGGTGCACGCCCTGGAAGATCACCTTGCGGTCGGCACCCTTCATGTGCAGCACGCCCTTGTAGCGAAGCATCTTGGGCCCGTAGACCTGGACGATGGAGCCGAGGAAGTCTTCGAGCCGGCCGGCATCGAAGGCCTTGTCGGCACGGAAGACGAAGGACTTCACGTCGTCGTCGTGCGCGTGATGGTGCGGGTGGTCGCAGTGCTCGCCGTGTTCGTGGTCATGGTCGTGCTCATGGCCATGGTCGTGGCCGTGCTCGTCGGCCTTCAGGAAATCGGGGTCGATGTCGAGCTTGGCGTTGAGGTTGAAGCCCTTCAGGTCGAACACCGAAGCGAGCGGCACCGAGCCGAAGTTGACGCGGGTCTGCGGCGCGCGCGGGTTCATGTGCTTGACGCGGTGGATCAGGGCCTCGACCGTCTCGTCGTCGACGAGGTCGGTCTTGCTAATGAAGATCTGGTCGGCGAAGCCGATC
>NZ_JANODC010000017.1:0-4879 GCF_031412495.1 Rhizobacter sp.
GTCGTTCCCGACCATCGGAAGACGCTGCGCCAGGGCGCGATCAAGACCCTGCAGACGCCGGCCTGGCAGGAGAACCAGGACGACCTGCTCAAGTACGCCGGCGAGGCCGGCATCCCGCGCGACACGCCCTGGGCCAGCCTCACCGAGGCGCAGCGCGAGTGGGTGATCGAGGGCTCGCCGAACTGGACCGGCAAGTGGAACAGCCAGTGGTACGGCGTGCGCCGCTTCTTCGCCTACCTGGAGTCGAAGGCCTACAAGATGCACATCCGCGTGCTCTTGTCGAAGTACCGCAGCTACACGCAGTGCCCGGCCTGCGGCGGCGCCCGCCTGAAGGTCGAGGCGCTGCTCTGGCGCCTGGGCTCGAAGGACGACGCCGATTTCGCCCTGCCGCCGGCGAAGCGCTTCCTGCCGGTCGGAACCGGCTGGTCCCGCGATCAGCTCGAGGCGCTGCCCGGCCTCACGGTGCACGACCTGATGCTGATGCCGATCGACCGCATCCGCGCCTTCTTCGACCGCGTCTCGCTGCCGAGCACGCTGCTCGACGACGCCCTCAAGCTGCTGCTCGACGAGGTGCGCACGCGCCTGAAGTACCTGTGCGACGTCGGCATCGGCTACCTCACGCTCGACCGGCAGAGTCGCACCCTCTCCGGCGGCGAGGTGCAGCGCATCAACCTGACCACCGCCCTCGGCACCTCGCTGGTCAACACCCTGTTCGTGCTCGACGAGCCGTCGATCGGCCTGCACCCGCGCGACATGAACCGGATCATCGAGGCGATGCACCGGCTGCGCGACGCCGGCAACACGCTCGTCGTCGTCGAGCACGACCCGGCGGTGATGCTCGCCGCCGACCGCCTGATCGACATGGGCCCGGGCCCCGGCGAGCGCGGCGGCCGCATCGTCTTCGACGGCACGCCCGACGCGATCCGCTCCGCCGACACGCTGACCGGCGCCTACCTCGGCGCGCGCAAGCAGGTCGGCATGGGGATCAAGCGGCTGGTCGGGCCGTCGACGCCGAAGCTCATCGTCGAAGGCGCGCGCGACCACAACCTGAAGAACGTCACGGTCGAGTTCCCGCTGCACCACCTGGTCACGGTGACCGGCGTGTCCGGCTCGGGCAAGAGCACGCTGATGCAGGACGTGCTGTACCCGGCCCTGCAGCGCCACTTCGGCAAGGCGACCGAGACGCCGGGCGCGCACGATGCGCTGCACGGCGCCGAGCTGCTCGCCGGCGCGGTGTTCGTCGACCAGAGCCCGATCGGCAAGACGGCGCGCTCGAACCCGGCCAGCTACGTCGGCGCCTTCGACGAGATCCGCAAGCTCTTCGCCGCCGAGCCGCTCGCCGTGCAGCGCGGCTACGGCGCCGGCATGTTCAGCTTCAACGCCGGCAACGGCCGCTGCCCGACCTGCGGCGGCTCGGGCTTCGAGCACGTCGAGATGCAGTTCCTCTCCGACGTCTACCTGCGCTGCCCCGACTGCGACGGCCGCCGCTTCCGCGCCGAGCTCCTCGACGTGAAGATTGACCGCCGCATCCCGAGCGACGTGGTCCGCGACCTCTCCGTCGCCGACGTCCTCGAGCTCACCGTCGCCGAGGCGGTGCAGCTGTTCCGCGACGACCGCGAGGTCGTGCGCCGGCTGCAGCCCATCGTCGACGTCGGCCTCGAGTACGTGAAGCTCGGCCAGCCAGTGCCGACGCTCTCGGGCGGCGAGGCGCAGCGACTCAAGCTGGCCGGCTTCCTGGCCGATGGAGCCCCCACGCTCTCTCCGTTCGTTGCCCCCCGAGGGGGCGCGTTCGCGGACCGGGAGACCCGGATCCGCGAACAGGCTGTGCCGCGCCTCGGCGCCTTCGAGGACGGCGCGACGCGGAGCCGCCGGCCGCGCGGCACGCTGTTCATGTTCGACGAGCCGACCACCGGCCTGCACTTCGACGACATCGCCAAGCTGATGCGCTCGTTCCGGAAGCTCCTGGAGGCCGGGCACTCGCTGGTCGTCATCGAGCACAACCTCGACGTCATCCGCGCCAGCGACTGGCTCATCGACCTCGGCCCGGAAGGCGGCGAGGGCGGCGGCGCGGTCATCGCCACCGGCACGCCGGAGGAGGTGAAGCGGCACGCGACCTCGCACACCGCGAAGGCGCTGCGCGACTACGACGTCGCCCTCGGCATCGACGGCCACGCGGTCGAGGAAGGGCTGCCGTTCCAGTACGCGCTGCAGCCGCTGCGCGCGCCGCGCCGCGTCGCCGACGAGAGCATCCGCATCGTCAACGCCCGCGAGCACAACCTGAAGTCGCTCGACGTGTCGATTCCGCGCGGCAAGTTCAGCGTCATCACCGGCGTCAGCGGCTCGGGCAAGTCGACGCTCGCCTTCGACATCCTGTTCAACGAAGGGCAGCGGCGCTACCTGGAATCGCTGAACGCGTACGCGCGCAGCATCGTCCAGCCGGCGGGCCGGCCCGAGGTGGACGCCGTGTACGGCATCCCGCCGACCGTGGCCATCGAGCAGCGCCTGTCGCGCGGCGGGCGCAAGAGCACGGTCGCGACGACCACCGAGGTCTGGCATTTCCTGCGCCTGCTCTACGTCAAGCTCGGCATCCAGCACTGCACCAACGACGGCTCGGCGGTGCGGCCGCAGAGCGCCGAGAGCATCGCCGCGCAGATCCTGCGCGACCACGCCGGCGAGCACATCGGCCTGCTCGCGCCGCTGGTCGTGGCGCGCAAGGGCGTCTACACCGACCTCGCCAAGTGGGCAAAGGCGCGCGGCCACACGCACCTGCGCGTCGACGGCGAGTTCGTCAAGGTCGACCCGTGGCCGCGCCTCGACCGCTTCAAGGAGCACACGCTCGAGCTGCCGATCGGCGACTTCGTCGTCAGCGCCGCGCACGAGAGCGAGCTGCGCGAGTGCCTGGCCAGGGCGCTCGACCTCGGCAAGGGCGTGATGCACTTGCTCGCGCCGCTCACCGGCCTGCGCGGCGCCATGCTCGCCGGCACGCCGACGCGCCGGCTCGGCGAGGTGAAGGTGTTCTCGACCAAGCGCGCCTGCCCGACCTGCGGCACGAGCTACCCCGAGCTCGACCCGCGCATGTTCAGCTACAACAGCAAGCACGGCTGGTGCACCACCTGCGTCGGCACCGGCCTCAAGCTCAACCGCGAGCAGCGCAAGGCCTACGACGATTCCATCAAGGGCGACGACAGCCGCGGCCGCGAGCAGAGCTTCCCGTCGGAGGAGGCCGAGGTCGAAGGCATCGCCGACGAGCCCTGCCCGGCGTGCGCCGGCACCCGCCTCAACGAAGTGTCGCGCAAGGTCACCTTCGAGGAGAAGTCGATCGCCTGGATCGCGCAGTGGTCGGTAACCGATGCGCGCAAGTGGGTCGAAGGGCTGGCGCTGGCCGGCCGCGACGCCGAGATCGCGCGCGACGTCGTCACCGAGATCAAGAGCCGGCTCGAGTTCCTGGAGGAGGTGGGCCTCGGCTACCTGACGCTCGACCGCGCCGCGCCCACGCTCTCGGGCGGCGAGGCGCAGCGCATCCGCCTGGCGGCGCAGCTCGGCTCGAACCTGCAGGGCGTCTGCTACGTGCTCGACGAGCCGACGATCGGCCTGCACCCGCGCGACAACGCGATCCTGCTGAATGCGCTGCAGAACCTGGCCGGCAAGGGCAACACGCTGGTCGTCGTCGAGCACGACGAGGAGACGATCCGCCGCGCCGACCACATCATCGACATCGGCCCGGGCGCCGGCAAGCGCGGCGGCCGCCTGGTCGCCGAAGGCAGCGTCACCGAGATCGCGTCGCACAAGGAGTCGGTGACCGGCCGCTTCCTGGCCCGTCCGCTGGTGCACCCGCTGCAGCCGCGCCGGCCGGTGGCGGCGGTGACGGCCACGACCGAGCGCAAGGAGAGCGCCGCCAACGCGCTGCTCACCATCCACGGCGCGACCCTGCACAACCTGCAGGACGTGACGGTCGACCTGCCGCTGAAGCGGCTGGTCGCGATCACCGGCGTGAGCGGCTCGGGCAAGAGCACGCTGGCGCGCGACGTGCTCCTGTCCAACCTGCTCTTCATCAACACGCGCGGCGCGCGGCCGAACTGGCAGGGCTGCGAGAAGATCGACGGCTGGGGCTACATCGACCGCGTCCTCGAGGTCGACCAGACACCCATCGGCAAGACGCCGCGCTCCTGCCCGGCCACCTACATCGGCTTCTGGGACACGATCAGGAAGCTCTTCGCCGAGACGCTGGAAGCGAAGGCGCGCGGCTACGCCCCGGCCCGCTTCAGCTTCAACACCGGCGAGGGCCGTTGCGCCAGCTGCGACGGCGCCGGCGTGCGCACCATCGCCATGAGCTTCCTGCCCGACGTGAAGCTGCCCTGCGACGTGTGCCACGGCGAGCGTTTCAACGCCGAGACGCTGGCGGTGAGCTGGCGGGGAAAAAGCATCGGCGACGTGCTGAAGATGGAGGTCGACGAGGCCGTCGACTTCTTTGCGACCATGCCCAACATCGCCCACCCGCTGCAGCTGCTCAAGGACGTCGGCCTCGGCTACCTCACGCTCGGCCAGCCGTCACCCACGCTCTCGGGCGGCGAGGCGCAGCGCATCAAGCTCGTCACCGAGCTGAGCAAGGTGCGCGACGACATCGGCAAGCGCGGCAACAAGGTGCCGCACACGCTGTACGTGCTGGACGAGCCGACCGTGGGGCTGCACATGGCGGACGTGGAAAGGCTGATCCGGGTGCTGCACCGGCTGGTGGACGCCGGCAACTCCGTCGTCGTGATCGAGCACAACCTCGACGTCATGGCCGAAGCCGACTGGATCCTCGACCTGGGGCCGGAAGGCGGCGATGGCGGCGGTCGCATCGTTGCGCAGGGCTCACCGTGGAAGATCATCGCGGAGC
>NZ_JANODC010000018.1:0-2962 GCF_031412495.1 Rhizobacter sp.
TCTCGCTGCTGCTGCGCCGCCCGCCGGGCCGCGAAGCCTACCCGGGCGACGTGTTCTACCTGCACAGCCGCCTGCTCGAGCGCGCGGCGCGCGTCAACGTCAAGTACGTCGAGGACTTCACCAAGGGCGCGGTCAAGGGCAAGACCGGCTCGCTGACGGCGCTGCCGATCATCGAGACGCAGGCCGGCGACGTGTCGGCCTTCGTGCCGACCAACGTGATCTCGATCACCGACGGCCAGATCTTCCTCGAGACCTCGCTCTTCAACGCCGGCATCCGGCCCGCCATCAACGCCGGCATCTCGGTGTCGCGGGTCGGCTCGGCGGCGCAGACCAAGGTGATCAAGAACCAGTCGGGCGGCATCCGCACCGACCTGGCGCAGTACCGTGAGCTCGCTGCGTTCGCGCAATTTGCGTCCGACCTCGACGAGGCGACGAGGAAGCAGCTCGACCGCGGCGCCCGCGTCACCGAGCTGCTCAAGCAGGCGCAGTACTCGCCGCTG
This sequence comes from Rhizobacter sp., assembly GCF_031412495.1. Lineage (GTDB taxonomy): Bacteria > Pseudomonadota > Gammaproteobacteria > Burkholderiales > Burkholderiaceae_C > Schlegelella_A. The sequence continues at coordinate 501 of NZ_JANODC010000018.1, forward strand.
CCGATCTCGCTGATGGCGGCGTCGCTGTTCGCCGTCAACAAGGGCTTCATGGACGAGGTCGACGTGAAGAAGGTGCTGGCGTTCGAGAGCGGCCTGCACACGCACCTGAAGACCAGCCACGCCGACCTGCTCGCCAAGATCGAGAAGTCGAAGGAGCTGGACAAGGAAGCCGAAGCCGAGCTCAACACGGCGGTCGGCAACTTCAAGAAGTCGTTCGCCTGAGCGTCGGCGACAGGACCTGAACAGAGGATTCACGCATGGCAGCCGGCAAGGACATCCGCGGCAAGATCAAGAGCGTGGAGAACACGAAGAAGATTACCAAGGCGATGGAGATGGTCGCCGCCTCGAAGATGAGGAAGGCGCAGGAGCGCATGCGCCAAGCCCGGCCGTACGCCGAGCGCGTGCGCGCGCTGGCGGCGAACCTGTCGCACGCTTCACCCGAGTACCGGCACCCGTTCCTGGTCGCCAACGAAGACGTCAAGACGGCCGGCTTCATCGTCGTCACCACCGACAAGGGCCTGTGCGGCGGCCTCAACACCAACGCCCTGCGCGCGGCGACCGCCAAGCTGAAGGAGCTCGAAGGCCAGGGCGTGACGGCCGAGGCCGTCGCCATCGGCAACAAGGGCCTGGGCTTCCTGAACCGCATCGGTGCCAAGGTGGTCTCGCACGCCACGCAGCTCGGCGACCGGCCGCAGCTCGAGCGCCTGATCGGCCCGGTCAAGGTGCTGCTCGACGCCTACGCGGCGGGCCGGCTGAAGGCCGTCTACCTCGTCTACACGCGCTTCATCAACACCATGCGCCAGGAGCCGATGGTGCTGCAGCTGCTGCCGCTCTCCGACGAGCAGATGCAGGTCGAAGCCGGCACGCACGGCTGGGACTACATCTACGAGCCGGACGCCAAGGTCGTGATCGACGAGCTGCTGGTGCGCTACATCGAGGCGCTGGTCTACCAGGCGACGGCCGAGAACATGGCCTCGGAGCAGTCGGCGCGCATGGTGGCGATGAAGTCGGCGACCGACAACGCCGGCAGCGTCATCGGCGAGCTGAAGCTCGTCTACAACAAGACGCGCCAGGCCGGCATCACCAAAGAACTTTCAGAGATCGTCGCCGGAGCGGCTGCGGTCTAGCGCCGGCACGACGAACGAACACGCATCAGGACAGAAGGAATCACCATGGCTGACATGCAATCCGCGCCGCGCCCGCAGGGCAAGATCGTCCAGTGCATCGGCGCCGTCGTCGACGTCGAGTTTCCGCGCGACGCGATGCCGAGGATCTACGACGCCCTCAAGATGGAAGGGACGAGCCTGACGCTCGAGGTCCAGCAGCAGCTCGGCGACGGCGTCGTGCGCACCATCGCGCTCGGCTCCTCCGAAGGCCTGCGCCGTGGCATGACGATCACCAACACCGGCGCGGCGATCTCGGTGCCGGTCGGCCCGGGCACGCTCGGCCGGATCATGGACGTGCTCGGCAACCCGATCGACGAGCGCGGCCCGGTCGACCAGACGCACGTCGCCTCGATCCACAGGAAGCCCCCGTCGTACGACGAGCTGTCGCCGTCGACCGACCTGCTCGAGACCGGCATCAAGGTCATCGACCTCGTCTGCCCGTTCGCCAAGGGCGGCAAGGTCGGCCTGTTCGGCGGCGCCGGCGTCGGCAAGACCGTGAACATGATGGAGCTCATCAACAACATCGCCAAGGCGCACAGCGGCCTGTCGGTGTTCGCGGGCGTCGGCGAGCGCACCCGCGAGGGCAACGACTTCTATCACGAGATGATGGACTCGGGCGTCGTCAACAGCGAGAACCTGGGCGAGTCGAAGGTGGCGATGGTCTACGGCCAGATGAACGAGCCGCCGGGCAATCGCTTGCGCGTCGCGCTGACCGGCCTGACGATCGCCGAGTCGTTCCGCGACGAGGGCAAGGACGTGCTCTTCTTCGTCGACAACATCTACCGTTACACGCTGGCCGGCACCGAAGTGTCCGCACTGCTGGGCCGCATGCCTTCGGCTGTGGGCTACCAGCCGACGCTGGCCGAGGAGATGGGGCGGCTGCAGGAGCGGATCACCTCGACCAAGGTCGGCTCGATCACCTCGATCCAGGCCGTCTACGTGCCGGCCGACGACCTGACCGACCCGTCGCCCGCCACCACCTTCGCCCACCTCGACTCGACCGTCGTGCTGTCGCGCGACATCGCCTCGCTCGGCATCTACCCCGCGGTCGACCCGCTCGACTCGACCAGCCGCCAGCTCGACCCGAACGTCGTCGGCCAGGAGCACTACGAAGTGGCGCGCGCCGTGCAGGGCACGCTGCAGCGCTACAAGGAGCTGCGCGACATCATCGCCATCCTCGGCATGGACGAGCTGGCGCCGGAAGACAAGCTCGCCGTCGCCCGCGCCCGCAAGATCCAGCGCTTCCTGAGCCAGCCGTTCTTCGTCGCCCAGGTGTTCACGGGCACCGAAGGGAAA
>NZ_JANODC010000019.1:0-4135 GCF_031412495.1 Rhizobacter sp.
CATCGTCATGTTCCAGCGCGCCTGGCCCAGCGGCCGGCACGAGCCGGGACAGGCGCGCTACGCCGCCGGCGGCGCGGCGGCCGTCTGGCTGGTGTGGCAGTCGGCGTCGCTGCTCGGCATCCTGGCCTCGTCGCAGGTGCCCATGTCCTGGGGCCTGGGCTTCGCTGGCACGCTGTCGATGCTCGGGCTGGTCTACGCGCTCCTCGTCGACCGGGCCGCGTGGCTGGCAGCGATCGTTTCCGGGACGGCGGCGGTCGCCGCCTTCGCCCTCCCGCTGAAGCTGAACATCCTGGTCGCGATCGCCGCTGCCGTGGCTGCCGGCCTGCTGCTCGAGCAGGCCGGGCGTGCCGCGACGCGCATGGGCGAGAAGCGATGAGCTGGGGCCACGGCGTGGTCGCGATCCTCGGCCTGGCCGTGGTCACCTTCCTGACGCGCGGCTTCTTCCTGTTCTCCGAGCGAGAGCTGCGCATGCCGGAGCCGCTGCAGCGGGCCCTGCAGGCAGCCCCGCTTGCAGCCCTCGTGGCCGTGCTGGCGCCCGAGATCCTCATGAGCCAGGGCGAGCTGATCGGCACCTGGCGCGATGCCCGCCTCGGCGGTGCGGCGGCCGCGACCCTGTTCTACGCCTGGCGGCCCGGCGTGCTCGGCCCGCTGCTGGCCGGGCTCGCCGCGTACCTGCCCTTGCGCCTGCTCCTGGGCTGGTGACCTAGGACGGGATGCCGCCGGCCATCTCTTCCATCAGGGACATCTTGCGCGTCTCGAGCTCGGCACCGAGGCCGGCGAGATCCATCTTCGCTCTGCGGCACTTCTGGAACATCTCGCCCTCTTCTTCCTCGACGTGGTGGTTCACGTACTCGCCGAGGACCTTGACCTTGGCGTCGTACAGCTCGTCATCGGGGCTCATGCCCTTGATCTGCGCGATCAGGTCCTTCGCCGAAGCGTGCTCGACGTCGGCTTCGTCGAGGAGGTCGCTGTCGACCTCGGCATCGCGCGCCGCCGGATAGAAGATCTCTTCCTCGATCGTCGCGTGCACCGTGAGCATGTCGCAGATCTGCTCGGCGAGGGTCTGCCGCTCGCCGACCTCGGCCTCCGCCTGCGCCAGCTCGTCGTACTCCTCGAAGAGGGCCTTGACCTCCTTGTGGTCGGCCTTGAGCAAGGCGATCGCGTCGCGCCCGCCGCCGGCGGACGACGTTGACTTCCTGGCAGGCGCCTTCTTGGCCGGCGTCTTCTTCGCGGCCGTCTTCTTCGCTGCGGGCATTCGGGACTCCTCTTTCTCGTGGTGGGGTGGACAGCGGCCAACAGCAATCAGCGTGCCGATGCCTGGCCGACGACACCCTCGACGAACCAGTCCATGGTCTTGATGCGTGCGTCGTCGAGAGCGCCCGTGGCGAGACGAACGCTGCCGCGGTTGTCGACGAGCCTGCCGCTGAACGGCTGGAAGCGTCCGTCGACGATCGCGGCACGGCGCGACGCCACCGCGGCGCGTACTTCCGACGGCAGCGCCGGGTCGAGCGCGGCGATGTCGACCATGCCGCTGGCGATGCCGCCCCAGACCGGCTCTGCCGACCAGGTGCCGGCGAGGACGCGCTCGGCGACGCCGGCGTAGAAGGCGCCCCAGCGGTGGACGATGGCGGCCAGCTGCGCGTCGGGCGCCAAGGCGCGCATGTCGCTCGGGTACGGGATCACGCGCACCCGGCGGCTGCGGAAGTTCGCCTGCGCCGCCTGGGCCACCGCCGTCGAGCCGCTGTGGTGGGTGAGCACGTCGGCACCCTGGTCGATCAGCGCCTGCGCCGCCGCGCGCTCGCGCGCCGGGTCGAACCAGGTGTCGAGCCAGAGCACGCGCACGGTCGCCTTCGGGTTGGCCGCCCGCATCCCCAGCGCAAAGGCATTGATCCCCTGGACCACCTCGGGAACCGGGAAGCCGGCGACGTAGCCGGCGCTGCCGCTCGCGCTCGCCTTGCCGGCGACGAAGCCGGCCAGCCAGCGCGCCTCGTAGTAGCGGGCGTCGTAGGTGGCGAGGTTGGCGGCGCGCTTGTAGCCGCCGGCATGCTCGAACTTCACGGCCGGGAACTCGGCGGCGACGCGCAGCGCCGGCTCGAGGTAGCCGAAGCTGGTCGCGAACACGAGCCCCGCGCCCTGGCGCGCCAGGTCACGCATGACGCGCTCCGAGTCGGCGCCTTCGGCGACGCCTTCGACGACCAGGGTCCTGACGCGCGCCCCGAGCGCCTGCTGCATCTCGCGCCGGCCGAGCTCGTGCTGGTAGGTCCAGCCGGCGTCGCCGATCGGCGTCACGTAGACGAAGCCGACCGTCAACGGCTCGGCGGATCGTGACGAAGGCGTGGCGAGGGCCGCGAGACCGGCGAGCAGCGCGCAGGCGCTGCCGCGGATGAGGTTTTTCAACATGGTTGACCCCGACATGGCCCCGGAGGAAAGCGCCGCGGCGGGGGCACGCCGCGGCTTCGCGATTGTCGCCCGGGCCCTACATCCCGGTGGCGAGGAAGCCGCCGTCGACCGGGATCGTCGCCCCGGTCACGTAGGCGGCGCCGGGCGAGGCGAGGTACACGGCGGCGGCGGCGAGCTCGTCGACCTCGCCGAAGCGGCCCATCGGCACGCGCGCCAGGGCCCGGGCCTTGCGCTCGTCGCCCATGACGTCGCGGTTCAGGTCGGTGAGGAAGAAGCCCGGCGCGATCGCGTTGACGCGGACGCCGCGCGAGGCCCACTCGGCGGCCAGCGTCTCGGTCAGGGCGCGCACGCCGTGCTTGCTGACGCAGTAGACGCCGTTGCGCGGAAAGCCGCGGAACGAGGCCAGCGAGGCGATGTTGATCACGGCGCCGCTGCCGCGCGCCAGCATGCCCTTGCCGAAGCGCGTGCAGGCGAACCAGACGCTCTTGACGTTGGTGGCCATGATGCGGTCGAAGTCGCTCTCGTCGTAGGACTCGGCCGGCCCGAGCGTCATCACGCCCTGGGCGTTGACCAGGATGTCGGGGACGCCGACCTCGCCTTCGACGCGCTCCCCCACCCCGGCGCGCGCGGCCGCGGCGGCGCCGTCGGCGGCGAAGGCCTTCGCGCCGACGCCGCGGGCGCGGATCGCGGCGCACGCCTCCGCGAGACGGTCGGCGCGCCGGCCGACGACGTGGACGTCGGCACCGGCCCCGGCGAGGCCGAGCGCGATGGCGCGGCCGATGCCGCTGCCGCCGCCGATCACCAGGGCGCGGCGCTGCCGCAGGGAAAAGGGGGAGTCGCTCATCTGGGTCCAGGGTGGGCGGCGCAGATGCCGCGGGGCATTCTCGCGCCGCTCGCGTGGCTAACGCTTCCCGGCGGCCGTCTTCCCGGCCGGCGGCGGCGCGGCGCGGCGGACCGGCTTGCGTTCTCTCCCGGTACTCGCCTTCGTGGCGGCCCTGGCGGGCGCGTCGCGAGGCGCGACAGCCGCCGGGCCGAGGCTTGCCTTGAGCGCAGCGACGAGATCGATCACCTGCGCGCTGGGCAGGGCCCGCGGCGCGGCCCCGTGCTCGACGACGATCTGCCGGCCGGCGATCTTTTCCTGGACCGCGGCGAGGATGCGCTCCTTTTCCTCGTCGGCGTACAGCGTGGGGTCGTAGCCGTCGGCGGAGATCTGCTCGATGAGACGGACCGCGAGGTCGAGCTCGGCCTGGCCGACCTCGACGAGGTCGATGTCGAGATCCGCGATGGAACGCACCTCGTCGGCATACAGGAGTTGCTGGAGGACGAGGCCGCCGTCGACCGGGCGGATCTGCACCATGGTCTGCTTGGAGCGCCAGGCCCACTTGGCCAGCGCGCAGCGCCCGCTCTCGCGCATCGCCTTCAGGAGCAGCGAGTACGGCTTCCCGCCGCGCTTGTCGGGGGCCAGGAAGTACGCCTTGTCGTAGTGGATCGGGTCAACCGAACGCTCGGGAATGAAGGCGACGATGTCGATCGTCTGCCGCGATGCCTCGGCCAGCGCCTTGAGCTCCTCGGGCTCGAAGAGGACGAAGCGCCCCGGCTCGAACTCGTAGCCCTTGACCATGTCGGAACGCTCGACGATCGACGGCTCCGCGGCGGGCCGGTGCCAAGCCGCCTGGGCATCGGGACTGCGCACCACGGCCGCTGGCGCCGGTGATGCCGGGGCCGCGGGTGGCGC
>NZ_JANODC010000020.1:0-16761 GCF_031412495.1 Rhizobacter sp.
GCCGTGCACCAGGCGCAGGCCGTCGCTGGCGATCGGCAGGCGCGACCGGACCTCGATCGCGGCGGCGATGCGACGTGCGAAGAAGGCGGCGTCGATGCGCTCCTGCTCGTCGAAGCTCCAGGCGCGCAGGCGGATCAGCGATTGCGGGCTGTACGCGGCCCAGGCCAGGAAGCGGCCGCCGCTGTCCTCGACGCGCACCGTCTCGCCGTTGTCGGCCTTGCCGCCGCCGACGCTCCCTTCGAAGACCCACGGGTGGCGGCGCAGCAGCGAGCGCTCCTTGCCGGGGCGCAGCCGGATCGTCTTCATCGGCCGGCGGTTCAGCCCGAAGGCGTGCTCCGCTTCCTGGCGCGCGGGTGGGCGGCGTCGTACACCTTGGACAGGTGGCCGAAGTCGAGCTTGGTGTAGACCTGCGTCGTCGTGATGTTGGCGTGGCCGAGCAGCTCCTGCACGGCACGCAGGTCGCCGCTCGACTGCAGCACGTGCGAGGCGAACGAGTGGCGCAGCATGTGCGGATGGACGTGCGTCGGCACGCCGGCGGCGATCGCGCCGGCCTTCAGCCGCGAGCGGACCTGGCTTGCCGTGAGGCGCGTGCCGCGGGTGCTGACGAAGAGCGCCGGCTCGCCAGCCCGCGCGATGCCCTCGCGCAGGCCGAGCCAGGCGGCGAGCGCCGCCAGCGCCGGCCGGCCGACCGGGACGCTGCGTCGCTTGCCGCCCTTGCCGAGCACGTGCGCGCTGGCGGCGGGGGCGTCGATCCAGCCCGCGGCCGAGCCGCTCGCGGCGATGTCGAGCCCGACCAGCTCGCCGACGCGCAGGCCGCAGCCGTAGAGGAGCTCGACGATGCAGGCGTCGCGGGCCTGCAGGGCGGCGTTGCCGCCCTCGCCGCGGTGCATGGCCAGGGCGACCGCGTGGTCGACGGACAGGGCCTTCGGCAGCGGCTTGGCGGCGCGCGGCGCGCGCACGCCGTCGACCGGGTTGGCGGCGACCCGGCCGTGCCGGCCGAGCCACCGGTAGAGCCCGCGCCAGGCAGAGAGCTCGATCGCGATCGAGCGCGGCGCCAGCCCGCCGGCGTGCAGCTGGGCCGCCCAGCGCCGGACCTGCTGCACCTGGACCGCCTCGATCGCGACCCCGGCAGCCGCCGCGAACGATTGCAGCCGTGCGAACGCGGCGCCGTACATCGCCAGGGTGCGCGGCGCCAGGCGGCGCTCGACCTGAAGATGCGCGAGGTGGTCGGCGATCGCCGGATCGACCGCGGGAACGGCCGCCGGCTCGACTACCGGCTCGGCATCCGGATCGACAGCTCGGTCGAGGGCCGACCGCCGGCGCTCCGGCTCTGCCGGCGTGCTCATCCGGGCGGCAGCAGCCGCGCCAGCGCCGCGCTCGCCAGGGCACCGATGCGGACCAGGAACTCGGTGCCCATGTCGGGCGAATAACGCGTCGGGTCGGGCGAGGCGAGGACGAGCAGGCCGAAGGCGGCGCTGCCGGCGACCTCCGCGCGGCGCAGCGGCACGAGCGCGATCGACAGCGCGGTGGTCGGCGCGGCCAGCCACTGCACCGCCTCGAAACCGGAATTGAGGCCGCAGTACGGCGCACCCAGGCTGCCCGCGAAGCTCTTCACCTCGTCGCCCACAGGCTGCGCGAAGACGCGGCCGGCGTGCGCCGGGCCGGCGTCCCAGACGCGGATCGCCGCCTGCGGAATCATGAACTGGTGCGTCAGCTCGGCGACGAGCACGTCGGGCAGCTCGGCCGCATCGGCGGTGAGCATCAGGGCCCGGGTCCAGCGGTGCAGCTTGTCGGCGATGGCGACGTTCTCCTGCCCGTGGCGGACCATCTCGATGATCTGCCGCTCGAGCCCCTTGATCTTGTCGCGCAGCATTTCCATCTGCCGCTCCTGCAGCGAGACGGCGCGCTGCCCGTGCGGGCTGGTCAGCTGCACCGTGCTGAGCAGCTCGGCGTGGCGCTCGAAGAAGCCCGGGCTCGCAGCCAGGTAGTTGGCGATGTCGGCTTCGGTGATGCCCTGCACGCCGAGTTGCGTGCCGCCCTGCGTGATGCTCATGCTGCTCTGGTGCTCATAGGTCGATCTCTCCTTCGAAAACAGTCTCCGCCGGGCCGGTCATTCGCACCGGCTCGTCCATGCGGGTCGGGCTTCCCTGCCATTCGATCGCGAGGACGCCGCCGCGCGCCACGACCTCGACGCGGGCGGCGAGCCGGCGGTGGCAGACGCCGGCGACGACCGCGGCGCAGGCGCCGCTGCCGCAGGCCAGGGTCTCGCCGGCGCCGCGTTCGTGCACGCGCAGGCGCAGGCGGTCGCGCGCGACGACCTGGGCGAAGCCGGCGTTGACGCCGTCGGGAAAGCGGACGTGCCGCTCGATGAGCGGGCCAGTCGCCGCGACCGGCGCCGCGTCGACGTCGGCGACGAACTGCACCGCGTGCGGGTTGCCCATCGACAGCAGCACCAGCTCGACGGCGCGTCCGCCGACGTCGAGGGTCTCGACGGCGAATCCGGACGGACGGCCCATGTCCACCGTGACCCGTCCGTCGCCATGGGCGACGAGCTCGAGCCGGCCGTTCATCGTCTCGACGCGCAAGGTCGGGCGGGTCGCCAGGCCCTTGTCGAGCACGTAGCGGACGAAGCAGCGCGCGCCGTTGCCGCACTGCTCGACCTCGTTGCCGTCGGCGCCGTTGAAGATGCGGTAGGCGAAATCGACGCCGGGCGAGCGCGCCGGCTCGACGACCAGGATCTGGTCGGCGCCAACGCCGAAGCGGCGGTCGCCGAGGCGGCGCAGCTGCTCGCGGCTGAGCGCGAATGGCGCCCGCGTCGCGTCGATGACGACGAAGTCGTTGCCCGCGCCCTGCATCTTCGTGAAGCGAATCCGCATCGGCCGATTATCCGGCCGCGCTGCGGCGCGGCCCGGGGCGCGGGCTCTCAATACAGCGATGCTTGTCCCGCCGGTCGGGTCTTGAACCGGCGGTGGACCCACAGGTACTGCGCCGGGTTGCGGCGGATCTCGGCCTCGAACCAGCGGTTCATGCGGGCGGTATCGGCGAGCGGGTCGTCGCTGGGGAAGTCGGGCCAGGGCGGCTCGAAGCGGACCCGGTAGCCCTGCCCGTCCGGCAGCATTTCGGCGATCACCGGCTGGACGACCATGTGCAGGGCCCGGGCCAGGCGCGACGGGGCGAGCAGCGTCGCCGCCGGCACGCCGAAGAAGGGCACGAAGGCCGCGTCGCGCAGGCCGAAGTCCATGTCGGGCAGATTGAAGAACGCGTCGCCGCGACGGATGGCGCGCACCAGCGGCTTGCCCCCGTCGTCGCGCGAGAAGATCTCGGCGTTGCCGAGGCGCAGCCGGCCGCGGCGCAGGGCCGCGTCCATCACGGCATTGCTCTGCCGCTGGTAGATCGACACCACCTTGCGGTTCTGGAACAGGAGGACGGCCGTGCCGGCGACGTCGAGGCCCATGAAGTGCGGCACCAGCCACATGACCGGTCGCTCGCTGCGCTCGGCCAGGCCGACGTCGCCCTCGACGCGGATCAGCCGCTCCAGGCGGGAGCGCGGCGCATACCAGAGCAGGCCGCGCTCCAGGACGCTGCGGCCGAGCCAGCCGAAGTGCTCGCGGACCAGCCGGGCGCGGTCGGCAGCGGCCAGCTCGGGAAAGCACAGCTCGATGTTGCGCGCGGCGACGCGCCGGCGCGACGACACGAGCCGGTGCGCGACGCCGCCCAGCAGCCGGCCCAATGCGGCCTGCACGCCCAGCGGAAGCCAGTGGACCAGCCACAGCACGGCCAGCAGAACCCGCGCACCCACGCCCACTCCTCCCGGTCGAGCGGCTCGGCGCCGCCGCGCGCGGACTGCACGCAGGGGGAAGTATCGAGGCAGCCGGAAAGGCGCAAGGGCTTCCTATAATCGCCGGGTCGCCGAGTTACTGAACTACTTGCGGGGCGACGTCAAAGAATTCCGCTAAAGCGTTCGCCGCTCCTCCAGAGCCCAAGGCCGGCAACGCAATCCTTCATTGCGGGCCGTGTCACTGGAGCTACAGCGTGTCGAACGACTTCCTCTTCACTTCCGAATCGGTTTCCGAAGGCCACCCCGACAAGGTCGCCGACCAGATCTCGGACGCGATCCTCGACGCGATCTTCACGGTCGACCCCCGCTCGCGCGTCGCTGCCGAGACGCTGTGCAACACCGGCCTGGTGGTCCTCGCCGGCGAGATCACGACCAACGCCCACGTCGACTACATCCAGGTCGCGCGCGACACGATCAAGCGCATCGGCTACGACAACACCGAGTACGGCATCGACTACAAGGGCTGCGCGGTCATGGTCTGCTACGACAAGCAGAGCAACGACATCGCCCAGGGCGTCGACCATGCCAGCGACGACCACCTCAACACCGGCGCCGGCGACCAGGGCCTGATGTTCGGCTACGCCTGCGACGAGACGCCCGACCTGATGCCGGCGCCGATCTACTACGCGCACCGCCTCGTCGAGCGCCAGGCGCAGCTGAGGAAGGACGGCCGCATGCCGTTCCTGCGCCCGGACGCGAAGAGCCAGGTGACGATGCGCTACGTCGACGGCAAGCCGCACTCGATCGACACCGTCGTCCTGTCGAGCCAGCACGACCCGAGCCAGAGCGAGACGCCGACGAAAATGAAGGCCTCGTTCATCGAGCAGGTGATCGAGGAGATCATCAAGCCGGTGCTGCCGAAGGAGTGGCTGAAGGAAACGCGCTACCTCGTCAACCCGACCGGCCGCTTCGTCATCGGCGGCCCGCAGGGCGACTGCGGCCTGACCGGCCGCAAGATCATCGTCGACACCTACGGCGGCGCCTGCCCGCACGGCGGCGGCGCGTTTTCCGGCAAGGATCCGTCGAAGGTCGACCGCTCGGCCGCCTACGCCGCCCGCTACGTGGCCAAGAACATCGTCGCCGCCGGCCTGGCCCGGCAGTGCCAGATCCAGGTCGCCTATGCGATAGGCGTCGCCCGGCCGATGAACGTCACGATCTATACCGAAGGCACGGGCAGGATCGACGACCACGAGATCGAGAAGCTGGTGCACGAGCACTTCGACCTGCGCCCGAAAGGGATCATCCAGATGCTGGACCTGCTGCGGCCGATCTACGAGAAGACGGCCGCGTACGGGCACTTCGGCCGTGACGAGCCCGAGTTCAGCTGGGAGAAGACCGACAAGGCAGCCGCACTGCGTGCCTCCGCCGGGTTGTAGCGCGGCGGGAACATCTCTTGCCGGAGTTCGCGTCCTCCGACGCGAAAGGCCCGCCATGCCGCAAGGCACCGCCCTCCAGTCCTGCATCGATGCCTGCAACGCGTGCGCCGCCGCGTGCCACCAGTGCGCGGCGGCCTGCCTGCGTGACGACGAAGACGTCAAGACGATGGCCCGCTGCATCGCGCTCGACATCGACTGCGCCGCCGCCTGCCAGTTCGCTGCCGGCGCCGTGGCCCGCGGCAGCGAGCTCATGGGGGCGATCTGCGCCACCTGCGCCGAGATCTGCGACGCCTGCGGCGACGAATGCGAGCGCCACGAGCACGAGCACTGCCGGGCCTGCGCCGCCGCCTGCCGCGCCTGCGCCGACGCCTGCCGGAAGATGTCGATCGGCGGCTGAGGCCCGGGCAGCGTCCCGCGTCCGCGACCCGCGCCCGGGCTACAGCGCCACCGGCCCGCTGATCGCCGCGCCGCCGGCCTCCTTCGCCCGCTGCTGGCGAACCCGGTCGACGTAGCTTTCGCTCTTCTCGATCTGGCCGCGGATGATCTCGTTGTTGCGGCCCATGACGTCGATCGCCTTGGTGCGGAAGCTGTCCATCGCGTCCATCGCCTTGAAGGTCTGGTCGAACATCGACTGCATGGTCTCGATGCCGATCATCGGGTGGGTGGCGAACTCGGCCGTCCGCTCGACGTGCGTGTTGAGCTGCTTGCCGGTCTGCTCGATGAGCGTGCCGATGGTGGCGTTGACGCCCTTCAGCATGTCCATCGTCGCCACCTGGTTGCCGGTGGCGCGGGCCACCGTCTGCGCCACGGCGAGGGCGCTCATGCCGGTCGTGGCGACCCGGTTGCAGCCGTTCATCATCTCGCGGCCGGTCTTCTTCAGCACGTCCAGGGCCAGGTAGCCGTTGACGCACACCGCCTGCTGGGTGAGGATGTCCTGCAGGTTCTGCCGCGCATAGAACAGCACCTCCTGCTCGAGCGCCTTGGCGCGCTCCGGATCGCTGGACTTCAGCGCGGCGACACGCTCGGCCAGGCGCTGGTCGAGCGTCGTCGCGAATTGCGCCGCGGCGGCGAGCTTCTGCATCGAGTCCCACAGCTTGGCACGAGTCGCCTCGATGTCGGCGATGTCGAGCTGGACGTCGTCGCGGGCCGCGTAGAGCTGCTCGATGGCCTTCTGCAGCTGGTTGCCGGCGTTCTCGAACTTGCGGAAGTAGGCCTTCAGCTTGTTTCCGAACGGGATCACGCCCAGGATCTTGTTCGGCGCCAGCAGGTCGCCTTCCTTGCCGGGGTTGAGCGTATCGAGCAGGCCGCGGATCTCGCCGATCGCCCGGTACGCCGGCGTCTCCTCGGCGCCGATGAAGTTGCGCTGCAGGAAGCGGCCCTGCATCAGCCCGGCGGCGTTCGAGATTTCGGCGCGGCCGAGGGCGAAGGCGCTGTCGAGCTTGGACTTGAACTCGGTCGAGTGCACGTTTTCCGTCATCAGCGCATCGATGAAGCGGGCGACCTGGGCGTCGACGGCGCTCGCCGTCTCCGCCGAAAGCGGCACCGCGGCCGGCGCCCGTTCGGCCGGCACCGGCACGATGACCTCGGGCGGCGTCAGCTGGAACGAGGGCGCGGTGGCGGTGGCCGGCGGCCGGGAATCAGGGGTTGCCATGGTGCGGGCGTTTCTCCAGGGTGCCGGCCGTTGCGCCGGGGGCCGGCAGGATGCCGGTGCTGCCGAACTTCTCGTGCAGGAACTGCGAATGGGCGAGGAACGCGTGCGCGTCCTGGCTGGCCAGGTCGTCAGCCAGCTGCGCCACCTTGCCTTCGAGCTCGACCAGCGTGCCGCGGAAGATGTCGACCGCCGTCTTGCCGTCGTGGATCGGCCTCGAGTTGGCGTACTGCGCCGGGATCGACAGGTAGGTCTTCAGCGCGTCGGGCAGGTACGAGATGGCGATGTGCCGCGCATGGAAGCCCTCTTGCAGCGACAGCGCGCCCTTGCTGCGCTCCCACTGCGAGAGCAGCGACTCGAGCGCCGTGCACAGGTCGAGCACCTTCGCCTGCAGGCTCGCCGGCAAGCGGTTGTCGGGATTGAACTGGACCAGCCCGCGCACCGCCCGCAAGGCCCGACCCATCGCCTCGCGCGCGTCGCCGTCGTCGCTGAACTCCAGCGCATCGCCCTCCCACTGCGGCCCCGCGAGCGTCGGAAAGCCCAGCCACATGCCGCCGGCGACGAAGCCGGCCACGTACCCGAACAGCGCCAGCGGCAGCCCGGCGATGCCGATCAGGCCCAGCGCCTTCAGCACCAGCACGGCGGTCGCCAGCGCGAGCCCGGTCCAGTTGGCGGGGCTGACGAGGATCCGTGAAAGCTTCGCGAACATGCCCGTGTCAGCTTTACGCGCGGGCCGACGTCATCGGGTGGCCGATTGCGCTCATGTCCCCCGGCTCGGGGCGAGGGCGCCCCGAGCCTCCTCCTTTACTTCGCTCCATCGGCCACCCGACGCCCTCGGCCCGATCCGTCGTGCTCAACCAGGCGCGGTGCCAAGATGGTGCAGGATCGGGACGGTGGGGCGCTCTGCGCAGCGAAGTAAAGGAGGAGGACCCAGCCCCGGGGCTGGGTCCGGGGGACATGAGCGGAGCAGAGCGCCCCGCCGTCCCGATCCCGAGCCAAGAGAACGCGCTCATTGATACGCGCGGATGTCCTTGAAGACCGCGTACAGCGGCGTCTTGCGCGCATCGAAGACACGCCCGCCGGTCGTCTGCACCATCGCCTTCAGGTCGGCCTCCTTGGCTTCGCCGAAGAGGACCATGAAGACCGGGATGCCGCGCGCGTCTTCGGGCAGGCGCTCGTAGGCGGCCTGGAATGCCTTCAGGTTGCGGCCCTGGTTGTTCTCGCCGTCGGTGAAGGCGACGACCGAGTACTGGTAGTTGGGGTTCTTCTTCTTCTGCTCGACCATGTGCTCGAGAGCGAGCAGGACGCTGTCGTACAGGGCCGTGCCGCCGGTCATGCGCAGCTGGTCGGCGTAGTCGCGCACCTTCTCCAGCATCTCCTGCTTGGCCTGCGAGTCCTCGTGCACCTGCACGCCCTTGCCCTGGCTGCGCGTCGCCGGCAGCTCGAAGTACGTCATCTCGCGCGGCCGGTCAGAGAACGGCAGCATCCAGACCTTCTCGCGGTCGGTGAGCTTGGCCAGGCGCCCGGTCAGCGAGCTGTCGGCGCCGGCGATGTAGTGGATCGCCTGGACCAGCTGCTGGCGCCGGCCCTGGCCTTCCATGCTGCCGCTGGTGTCGAGCACGAAGGTCGACGCGATCGGCTTGCGAAACTCGTTGAGGTAGGCGTCGATCAGCCCGTCCGACAAGGCGCGGTCGGGCGAGAACGCGAGCTCGACGCGGACGCTGCCCTCCTTCGGGAACAGGTCGCCGACCTGAGCCGCCACCTCGGCGCTGATCGGCCGGCGCAGCGTCTGCCGGGCCAGCCAGGTCTGCGCCTCGCCGCCCTTCAGGTAGGCGACCACCTTCTGGTAGTCGGCGCGGCGTGCGTCCTGCAGCAGCATGAACGGGTAGTCGGCGGTCGAAACGCCTTCCTTAGGGTAGACGAGGACGAGCTTCTCGCGCAGCTTGCCGCCGTTGTTCAAAGTCAGCAGCCAGCTCTCGTAGTTGATGAAGGCGTTGACCTTGGTGCCCTGCTGCTCGATGAACTTTTCGGCCAGGTAGGTCGAGTTGTCGCCGGCCAGCTTGTAGCCCTTGAGGAAGCCGGCGATGGCGCCGCGGTCGACGTCGGCCGCCGACAGCGCATCGGCCTTGTCGCTGGCCGCGGCGACGACGCCCATCAGCGCCATGAAGCCCTGGTTCGATGTCGCCGGATTCGACAGCGCGTAGTTCAGCTTGCCTTCGGACGCCGCCTTGGTGATCGTCTTCCAGGTGACCTTGTCGGCCACCGCCGGGTCGTCCCAGCCGAGGCGTTTCGCCGCCGACTGGCTGATGCCGACGGTGATCGGCGACAGCATGATCTTTTCCTGCAGCTTCACGCGGGCCTGCCCCTGCGGGTCGGAGAGCAGGTACTTGGCGTTGGCGAACCACGCGGCGTCGGCCTTCGTGGCGCCGGACAGCACGGCCTCGGTGCTCTCCATCGTGCCGCCCCACTGGAAGCGCAGCTTGACGCCCGTCGCCTTCTCGACCATGCCCTCGAGCGCCTGGGCGTCGCGCAGGTCGGTCGTGGCCAGGACGTTGAACGGCAGCGCCGGGGCCGGCGGCGCGACCGGGGCGGGCGGAGCGGCCGGCTCGTCGCGACCGCAGGCAGCGAGCAGGGCGGCGGCGGCGAGGGCCGCGAGCAGCCCACGTGCATTCACGATCAGGCGCCGAGCATTCATTTCGCCATCTCCTGGGTCACGATGTCGATCATCTCGGCCATCAGGTCGAACGACGGCGGGTCGACGACTTGGGTGATGCGCTCCTCGACGGCGAGGCCGGTCGGCTTCACCGCCTGCATAAAGGTGCCCGTGTCGGCGATGCGGAAGCCGTACTCGACGCCGATCTTCTGCAGGTCGGCGTTGTTCGCCAGCAAGTCGGCCAGCGCGCGCGAGCGCTCGTTGGTGGCAATGAACACGACCTTGTTGACGATGGTCGGCTGCGGGTACATGAGGACCATGTCGGCGGCGACGCCCTTCTTCGCCAGCGCATAGGCGACGAGCTGGTTCTCGTAGATGAAGGCCATCGGCGTCTTGCCGATGCCGATGGCGACGTAGTCGTCGAAATTGCCGTTGACGTAGTTCTCCTGGTAGCCCTGGCGCTTGAACAGGTCGGCGAGCTGGCGCGTCACCGTCTCCGCGGTGGCGCGGTCGGTGACGACGTCGCCGTGCTTCGCGTAGCTGGTCAGCGCCAGGTACATCGCCGCCGAGTTGCTGCGCCGCACGTCGGTGGTGGAGACGAGCACGCCACGCGACACGTCGTAGGCCTCGGCGCCCTTGAGGTCCTTCCAGCGCTTCTTCGCCAGCATCGTCTCGGTGAGCCTGGCGATGTCGACGCCGTAGGTGCGGTCGCCGAGCGGCTTGGCCATCCCGTTGGCGACCAGGATCTTCGCGATCGGCTGCCAGCTGGCGATGACCATCGGCGTGTGGAAGGGCGACGACTGGGCAATGGCGATCTTCGCCTGCGCCGCCGCCGCGGCCACCTGGTTGGCGGCGACCACGCCGGACGGGAAGATGAAGTCGGGCATCGCGCCCGGAACGACCCGCGACGCCATCTCGCGGCTGCCGATGCGCGTCACCGCCACCGGCAGGCGCTTCTCGGCCAGGATCCTGCGCACTCGCGCGTCGGCGAAGAAGGGCTCGACGTCGAGGGCGATCAGGCCCTTCAGCTCGGTGGCGGAGGCGACCGCCTCCGCCTCGGTGCGTGCGGCGGTGGCCGTGGACTGGCCGCGCATGGCGAAGTAGAGCGCTGCACCGAAGCCCGCGAGCATCAGCACCGTCAGTGCGACCTTGCCGATCTTCGACATCCCGACTCGCCCTCCTTCGGCGCGGACTGTAACCGGCGCTGCCCGTGCGTCGCGGCATCATCGACGCATGTCGAAAGCGCCGCCCACACTCGACGACCTGCGCCGATATGCCGTCGCCCGGACCCTCTTCAAGCCCACCACCCTCGGCCGGGCGATCCAGAAGCTCGGCTTCGTGCAGGCCGACCCGATCCGCGCACCGGCACGGGCCCAGGACCTGACCTTGCGCCACCGCGTCGCCGGCTACCGCGCCGGCGACCTCGAGCGGCGCTATCCGCGCCTGGCCGTCGAGGAGGACTGCCTCGTCAACTACGGCTTCCTGCCGCGCCGCCACCTCGCCCTCATGCATCCGCGCACGCCGCGCAAGGCCTGGGACGACGCGACCCGCGCGAAGGCGCAGTCCCTGCTCGCCTTCATCAGGGATCGCGGGCCGACGCACCCGCGCGTCGTGCAGGCGGCGTTCGCGCACGGCCGCATCACCAACTACTGGAGCGGCTCGGGCCTGGCGACGACGCAGCTGCTCGACGGCATGCACTACCGCGGCCTGCTGCGCGTGGCACGGCGCGAGAACGGCATCCGCATCTACCAGGCGGTCGAGCATCCGCCCGCCGAGGACGATGCCGAGGCGCGTTCGCGTCGCGCCGCCGAGCTGGTCGAGCTGGTGATCCGCAAGTACGCGCCGCTGCCGAAGGCGAGCCTCGGCTACCTGGTCTCGCTGCTCGGCTACGGCGCGCCGCACCTGCGCAGCGAGGCGCGTGCGGTGCTGGCGAAGGCGCGCGAGCATTTGGCCAGCACGACCATCGACGGCGTCACCTGGTACTGGCCCGCCGACGAGAACCCGCGCTCGTCGCGATGGCGACCCGACGAGGCGGTGCGCTTCCTCGCACCGTTCGACCCCATCGTCTGGGACCGCAGGCGGTTCGAGCTGCTGTGGGGCTGGACGTATCGCTTCGAGGCCTACACCCCGGCGCCGAAGAGGAAGCTCGGCTACTACGCGCTGCCGCTGCTCTTCGGCGACCGCGTCATCGGCTGGGCCAATGCGTCGGTGGCCTCGGGCGCGCTGGAGATCGACACCGGCTTCGCCGGCAAGCCGATGGCGACGCGCGCCTTCCGCTCCGCCTTCTACGACGAGCAGGCCCGGATGGCGGCGTTCCTCGGCCTCTGAGCGAACTCAGGGCGGCGCCAGCGGCTTCTGCCGGCTCGCCGCGATCGCCGCCAGCAGCAGGACGCCGGCGGAGCAGGCGAGCCCGGCGCGCAGGCCGCCGGCGAGGTCGGCGACCCAGCCGACCAGGCTCGGCCCGACGATCTGGCCGGATGCGAAGGCGATGGTCAGGGCGCCGATCCACTGCCCCCATTCCGGCTCCGGGAGGTTGTGCCGGACCAGCGCCGTCGTCGACGCGACGGCCGACAGGAACACGGCACCGAAGAGCAGGCCCGAGGCGAACACGGCGAGCGGATGGCTGCTCAGCACCGGCAGCATCGTCGCGACGGCAAGCAGGCCGTTGAGCAGGCTCATCGCGCCGCCGCCGCGCGAGCGCTGCAGCAGCGGCGCCCACAGCCACGACGAGGCGATCACCGCCAGCCCCAGGACGACGTAGAAGACGACGATGGCGTCCGCCCCCAGCCCCTGCTCGCGCAGCAGGGCGAGCACGAAGGTCATGTAGCCGATGTAGCCGAGGCCGAACAGCACGTAGGCGAGCATCGCCGCGTCGAGCGCGCGGGGCCGCGAGCGCCGCGTCGACACCGCCGCCTCAGTCGCAGCCGGCGCGGCCGTCAGGCTGCGGCGCAGCACGAGCGCCATTGCCACCGTCGCGAGCAGCGCCAGGGTACCGATGCCGAGCCAGGCGGCCTGCCATGCGTGGGCGACGGCGCGTCCGAGCAGCGGCGGCACGAACAGCGCCGCGACGACGATGCCGAGGCCGGTGCCGCCGTAGTACACGCCGAGGACGAGGCCCGCGCTCGGGGCGGGCCGGTCCGGCTCGCCGGCTGCAGCGTTCGGCGCTGGCTCGGGGGGCCGGGTGGCGACCAGGCGCGCTGCCAGCAGCGCACCCGAGATCAAGGCCGCGGCGCTGACCAGGCCGCTCGCGAAGCGCATCGCGACCAGCGCGGCATCGGCGAGGACGACGCCGTGCAGGGCCAGGAAGACGCCGGTGGCGGCGGTGCTGGCGACGAACAGGCGCGGCGTCGACGTGCGGCGGAGCAGGGGCGAGGTCAGCAAGGCGCCGGCGAGGTAGCCGACGGCGTTGACGGTGTTCATCGCCCCGGCCACCAGGTAGCTCCAGCCGAGGTCGGCGCGCATCGGCGCGAGCAGCAGCGCGTAGGCGAAGCGGGCGAAGCCGAGCGACACGGCGGAGCCGAGGGCCAGCGTCGCCGCGACCAGCACCACCGGCACGGGACGCGAGGCCATCAGATCCGGAGCAGCGGGACGGGCCGCCGCCGCCTCGCTCGTCGCGCCGTCACGCGCGTGCCGCGAGCAGGCGCTCGGCGACCTCGACGAAGCCGCGGCCGCGGTCGAAGGCGGTGAGGTAGGCCGGCCACTGCGTCAGCCGCTCGGCGAAGTCCATCAGGTTGGCGACGCCGACCGACAGCGGGAAGTGCGCGAACATCAGCTGATCGTTGGTCGAGTCGCCGACGTAGACCCACTGCCCCCGCTCGGCTTCGAGGTCGCGCGCCAGCAGGCGCCTGCATATCCAGGCCGCGCCGGTCAGCTTGGTGTGGCCGCCGAACCAGCCGTTGATGTGGATCGAGCTGACGGTGGCGTTCATGCCCTCGGCATGCATGATGGCGACGACTTGCTCGATCCGCGCCGCAGGGAGATGCGCGAACTCCGAGTGGTCGACGGCGATGTCGGTGACCCGGCCGGCGCTGTCGCGGGCCAGGGTCGCGCCGGGCACCGCGGCCAGGATGCGCGCGGCAGCGGCGCCGAGCCGGATCGCGTTGGCCGCCCTTTCCACCGCGCCCTGCGCGTACTCGACGCGCAACTCGCCGCCCTCCGCGAAGATCGCCACGGCCCCGTTCTCGGCGACGACGGCGGCGAGCGGCGTGTGCTCGGCGATCGGCAGGCTCCAGCCCATCGGCCGGCCCGTCACCGCGATCACCGGCAGGCCCGCCTGGCGCAGCGCGGCGAGCGCGGCGGCGACGCCCATCGGGATCGCGCCCTCGGTCGTCAGCGTGTCGTCGATGTCGGTGAGCACGCCCACGACGCTGCGAAGCACGCCGACATTGCAGCGCTCCCACTTCTGCACGTGCGGCGGAATCACCGGGGCATGATAAGGACGCGCCTTGCGCAGCCGGCGGGCGACTCGAATAGAATAAAAGCGCTTTCCGAGGAGCGTTGCAAGGCGGGGCCGCAAGGGCCGCGTCCCAGGCTCGGAAAGTTCGATCTGCAACCGCGCTCACCCGCACGATGGTCTCGTGGGTGAGCACTGCCTCCCTGGATCGATCGGCGTGCGGGTTCCTCTTTCTGCCAGGAGCCTTTTGCAATGAATGCCGTACTGAAGCCGCAAGCCGCCGCACCCCACGTCGTGGCCGATCTTTCCCTTGCCGACTGGGGCCGCAAGGAAATCCGCATCGCCGAGACCGAGATGCCGGGCCTGATGGCGATCCGCGAGGAGTTCGCGAAGAGCCAGCCGCTGAAAGGCGCGCGCATCGCCGGCAGCCTGCACATGACGATCCAGACCGCCGTGCTCGTCGAGACGCTGCAGGCGCTCGGCGCCGACGTCCGCTGGGCCTCGTGCAACATCTTCTCGACCCAGGACCACGCCGCCGCCGCGCTCGCCGCGCGCTCGACGCCGGTCTTCGCCTACAAGGGCGAGAGCCTGGCCGACTACTGGGACTACACGCACCGGATCTTCGAGTTCGCCGCCAAGGGCCAGAAGGGCGAAGGCCCGAACATGATCCTCGACGACGGCGGCGACGCGACGCTTCTCATGCACCTCGGCAAGCGGGCCGAGAAGGACGCCTCGCTCCTGTCCAAGCCCACGAGCGAAGAAGAGACCTGCCTCTACGCCAGCATCAAGGCCAAGCTGGGCGAGGACCCGACCTGGTACTCGAGGAAGGCCGCCGAGATCATCGGCGTCACCGAGGAGACGACGACCGGCGTGCACCGACTGAAGGAGATGAGCGCCAAGGGCACGCTGCTGTTCCGCGCCATCAACGTCAACGACTCGGTGACCAAGAGCAAGTTCGACAACCTCTACGGCTGCCGCGAGTCGCTGGTCGACGGCATCAAGCGCGCGACGGACGTGATGATCGCCGGCAAGGTCGCCTGCGTGGCCGGCTACGGCGATGTCGGCAAGGGCTCGGCGCAGGCCCTGCGCGCGCTCTCGGCGCAGGTGTGGGTGACCGAGATCGACCCGATCAACGCACTGCAGGCGGCGATGGAGGGCTACAAGGTCGTGACCATGGAGTACGCCGCCGACAAGGCCGACATCTTCGTCACCACCACCGGCAACAAGGGCGTCATCCGGCACGAGCACATGGCGGCGATGAAGGACCAGGCGATCGTCTGCAACATCGGCCACTTCGACAACGAGATCGACATCGCCTCGCTCGAGCATTGCGAATGGGAGGAGATCAAGCCGCAGGTCGACCACGTGATCTTTCCCGACGGCAAGCGGATCATCCTGCTCGCCAAGGGGCGCCTCGTGAACCTCGGCTGCGGCACGGGACACCCGAGCTTCGTCATGAGCTCGAGCTTCGCCAACCAGACGATCGCCCAGATCGAGCTGTTCTCGCACAGCGACGCCTACGACGTGGGCAAGGTCTACGTGCTGCCCAAGCACCTCGACGAGAAGGTGGCTCGCCTGCACCTGAAGAAGGTCGGCGCGATGCTGACCGAGCTGACCGACGAGCAGGCCGCCTACATCGGCGTGCCGAAGCAGGGCCCGTACAAGCCGGACACTTACCGCTACTGACCGGCCGGGATAACGCTTCCGTGCGTGCCGACCAGCTTGTCCTGCAGCGTGGCCTCGCGCCCACGCGATCGGCGGCGCAGCGCCTGATCGCGACCGGCGCGGTGCGCTGGCTGAGCCCGGCCGGCTGGGCGGTGCCGCACAAGGCGGGCGAGGACCTGCCCGACGACGCCCGCCTGGAGGTCACCGACGACGCCGAGCTGCGCTTCGTCTCGCGCGGCGGCCTTAAGCTCGAGGGCGCCCTGCAGCGGCTCGGCATCGACGTCGCCGGCATGACCTGCCTCGACATCGGCCAGAGCACCGGCGGCTTCACCGACGTGCTGCTGCAGCACGGCGCGAAGCACGTCGTGGGCGTCGACGTCGGTCACGGCCAGCTGCATCCGCGCCTGACCGCCGACGCGCGCGTGACGGCGCTCGAAGGCGTGAACGCGCGCCATCTCGAGCCGGGCCAGCTGCCGTTCCCGCGCTTCGACCTCGTCGTCGGCGACCTGTCGTTCATCTCGCTGGCGCTCGTCCTGCCGGCGCTGGTGCCCTTGGCGGAAGGCGCCCTGCTTCTGCTCGTCAAGCCGCAGTTCGAGCTGCAGCCGGTCGACATCGGCCCGGGCGGCAAGGTCAGGAACGCGAGTGCCTACGGCCACGTCGAGAAGAAGCTGCGCAAGGCCTGCGCCGGCCACGGCTTGGACGTGCTCGACTGGTTCGACAGCGCCACCCCCGGCAGCGAGGGTACACGCGAGTTCTTCCTGCACGCGGCGCCGCAGCGCGACGCGAAGGCCGGGTCATGACGATGCGCCTCCCCGTGCCGGTGAGCTTCGAGTTCTTTCCGCCGAACACGCCGGTGGGCACCGAGAAGCTGAAGCAGGTGGTCGCCGACCTCGCGACGACCGGGCCCGAGTTCTTCAGCGTCACCTACGGCGCCGGCGGGGCGACGCGCGAAAAGACGCTCGCCGCCGTCGCCGACATTGCCGCGCTCGGCCAGGAAGCCGCGCCGCACCTGTCGTGCGTCGGCTCGACGCGCGAGAACATCGCCGAGATCCTCGCCACCTACCGGGCGCAGAAGATCCGCCGCCTGGTCGCGCTGCGCGGCGACCTGCCGAGCGGCAGCGGAACCGCCGGCGAATTCCGCTACGCGAGCGAGCTGATCTCGTTCATCCGCGAGACGCAGGGCCGCGA